>JAFGSV010000031.1 GCA_016934325.1 Candidatus Aenigmatarchaeota archaeon
ACTATTTATTATATCTTTTTTTATTTTGGCAAATGGCAGGGCACCTTTTTTAACAGTTTTGGCTTTTCCACATTGGCAATACACACAATTAAAAGTGCATACTTTATCTTGTGGAGCAAAAAGATTAATCCCCAAAGACCGCCCAAGTCTTCTTGAGGCAACAGGACCATAAATAATAGGTGTTAGTAATATTTGCTGTTGTGATTCATCGCATTGTGTTGTTATTTTTCGCGTCATAAGTATAAGTTATTCAATGGATTTGATAAATCTTTCGATTAAGCGAGCCCGAGAAAATTACGCCTAACATCAGGATTATGAGAAGTCGTGCGTAGCACGATTTGGGTGAAGAAGTCTGCAAGACTTCGTAACCTCATAATCCTTGTTATATTCCCCGAAGGGCTGAAATTTAGTGCAACGTTCTGAAGGGAAATTTCAGAGTTTGATTTTTTGGCGTTCAATAAACTTTTCAACTACTGTAATTATCTCAGGAAATTCTGTTTTATTTACATCAGCTCCAAAATGTCCCTCATTAGCATATTCGTGATACTCGGGTTCAAGTTTGTCTTTAATAAATACTGCTTCAGAAATTGGGATATAAGGGTCATTCCTCGAGGCAAATAACACAATCTTTTCGGCGTTGTTTTTTATCTTTTCCCATTCCCACGGATTATCAAAATATCCACTTTTTTTCTCGTGTTCATCGCCCAAATCCGTATAACAAACGCTAACTAGAATTGCGAGTTTACATTTATTTTCTTCAAGATATCTCAAAATCGCGACTGCACCAGAGGAATGACCTATTAAAATTGCATCTTCAGTAGATAATTTTTCCTTGATAAACGGAAGCCAATATTCTTTTCTTGCCAAATCAGGGTCGGGCATATTTTCTGCAATTACATCTAATCCCAATTTCTGAAGCCCATCTTTGACATTTTGGAACCAATTTTCCGTAATGTCTGTGTTGCCATTCCCTGGAATAATTATTGCTCTCATAATATTGATATGTTTGATATAACTAAATAAAGTTTATGTTTTCAAAGCCAAAAAATCAAATTGAATATAACAACTATTAAGCGAGATAAATGTTCGCTTAATAGGTCAAATTTGGATAAAAAACGAGATTTTATAAACTTGTTCCCCAATAATGAATTATATGGCAGGAGATAGCAAAATATATTCTCCAGAAGAGAGGTATAAACTGATCGGGAAGCTTATCGAAGAAATAAAACTCAGAAGATATTCCTTTCAAACCGGAAAATCTTATATCTCAATAATAAAAGACTTTCTTGCTTCAGGAAAAACGCCGAGAGAGTTTCTCCTCCTTTACACAACAAAAAGCAAATCTACAATGAGATCAGCATATTTTGCATTGAAATTCTTTCATGAAAACGTTCTGAATGCTAAATTTGAAGAGAAAGTGCCACTAGCCAGAAAATCCCTAAAATTGCCTTTAGTTTTAAGCAAGGATGAAGTAATCAAGATGGTCGATTCCAAAGATAATTTGAAGCATAAGCTAGTTATAATGTTTCTCTATTATGCTGGATTGAGATTAGATGAAGTAAGAAATATCTCATGGCCAGATATTGATCTTGATAGAGAAATTATTCATCTCAAAACGGCGAAGGGTGACAAGGAAAGGGTTGTATTTCTCCATAAAAAGTTAATAGAAACATTGAGAATGCTCGGCATGAAAGAGGCAGGTCCAATATTAATTTCTCAAAGAGATGAAAAATATAACAAAAGGACAATACAACAGATTATAAAATCTGCTTCTAAAAAAGCGGGAATCAAAAAGAACGTAACACCTCACACTTTAAGACATAGTTTTGCTACACACCTTCTAGAATCTGGTGCAGATATAAGATACATCCAACAATTATTAGGTCATAAAGATTTGAAAACCACACAGATTTACACTCATGTAGCAAATAAGGACATAAAGAAACTCGCAAATTTGCTTTAGATTTCATTTTTGACACCAAAATAGGTGTCGCTAACTTTACAGTTCAGTTGGCGGGAAATTATTTAATCCTTCATGCCATTCCCGTTATTGTATCGCCAATTTCATGGCATTTCCATGGGTATCCCGTATTTCCTGCAGACGGCGGCGGCATCCTCCCCGACGATCAGCGACACGCCGTCCAGGAACTCCCGGGGGAGGTCCGAGTCGGACATGGGCTCCTGGAAAAGCTTCATAACTTGCTGCAGGCCGAGCACGTCTTCATACGAGGATGACAATGCGTAATTGGTGCTTCTTTCGGCGAAGTAGCCGTGGTAGGGCCGGACGTGCCTTGTTATCTCCAGCCAGCTGTCGTATGCCTGGCTCTCCCTGAGCATTTGCTGGGTGATTTCTGGGGCTTGCAGCAGGCCGGTCGCGAACTGAGCGGCTCCGGAGGACGGAGAAGCCATATCAATATCCGGAGCGGGCTCAACGGTCTCGGCGACCGGGCGGAAAGGCAGTATCATTTTCGGATTGGGGAAGGTGAAGGCGCCGGAGCCCGCGTCGTTCCCCATGATGAACTCGTAGTCCGTCCCGTCCTCGCTCCTGGAATTCCCGTCGAAAACGGCCAGGAAGTTTACCGGCTGGACCTGGCCGCTGAACTTTGGCGACGAGTATCTGAACATGCGGTGGCCCAGCGGGCAGTAGAATATCCTCTCATTGATCAAGGTCGTCCCGCAGGACAGCTGGCCCCAGTAAGACATATTCTGCTATTCGGACGGCAGTATATTTATTGTTTTGCGGCGACGGTGGGAAATGTTGTTCCCCGATTCAGCGAAGTTGGACCGTTCTGGGGCAGCCGCCGGGATTGCTTCCCGGTCATACCCGGGAACGCCGGCATAGAAAAGCATCACCGGAAAGAAGGGTATAGGCCTGCCCTCTGTAGCGCGTCGATGGTCTCTTTCCTGACGGCTTCCGCTTTATTTCCACAGTGCACCCTGAAGCTGTGGGTGTATTTACTCGCACCGGCGGGGGGACCCATCCATCCCAGGATGTACTCTGAACCGCCTTCGTCACAGCCCGTGACATTGGTCCCATCTCCGTAAATCGACCTGATTCCCACGCCGTGAAGGTATCTGTATGTTTTACGGATCGCGTCAACGAAAAGTTCCATCGCAGTTATCGCATCCGACGAGCCCGAATTCATATCGAATCCTTCGTCCGTGCGGGCAATAATCACTTTACCCATAACTTAGAAACAACACAGAAAATTTTATATACCTTTGCCCCCTGCCGCCCTATGCAACCTAGCCGCCGACAAGCGTCCCGATCTGCTCCACGTACTGCTGGTAAAGCCCCAGATCCCCGTCTGCGAGGGCCTGCTGGGCCTTGCCGTAGAGGTCGGCTATCTGTACCAGCTTCTCGGCATCTGTCCCGGTCGTTGGCGGCGACGGGATCCCTCCCGGGCCTGCGGGGGACGGGGCGGCTGAAGTGCCGAAGATGTCGTCCAGTGCCTCCGCCAGCGTCCTCTTCATGGTGACCCTGTCCCCGTATGCGACTATGACCCTCTGCAGCTGCGGCAGAGTCCCCTTCTCCGTCGCCTCGAGGTACAGCGGCTCGACGTACAGGATGCTGTTCTCTATGGGTATCACGAGCGTGTTTCCCCTGACGACGCTCGAGCCTGCCTGGGACCACAGGGTTATGAGCTGGGATATGTCCGGGTCCTGGTCTATCCTGGCCTCGATCTGCATGGGCCCGTATGTGAGCTGCTGCTTCGAGAACTGGAAGATGAGCAGCTTGCCGTAGTTGGGCGTATCGGCCCTGGCCGCCATCCATCCGATCAGGTTCTCCTTGCCCTTCGGGGTGAAGGGGGTCATCAGCACGAACTCCTCGTTCTCATCCCCGGGCAGCTTCATGATGATGTAATAGGACTGCATGGGCTGCCTCGACCCCCGGTATATCTCGTCCGGGGTGACCCAGACGTCCTCCTTGTTGTAGAACACCATGGGGTCGTCCATGTGATATGTCGAGTATACGGCGGCCTGGATGTTGAATATGCCCTCGGGATACCTGATGTGCGCCTTCAGCCCGTCAGGCATGAGATCGAAATCCCTGAAGAGGTCCGGGAAGATGCGCTGGTACGTGCGTATTATCGGGTCCTCCTCGTCGACCACGTAGAACTTCACGTCCCCGTTGTACGCGTCTATGACCACCTTCACTGAGTTGCGTATGTAATTGAGAACGCGGTTGCCGATGCTCCTTGCCTGGACGGGCTCCGAGTACGGATACGTGCTGGTGGTCGTGTAGGCATCGATCATCCAGAAGAGCCTCCCGTCCGCGGTCACGAGGTAGGGATCGGGGTCGTATGAAAGGAAAGGCGCGATCATGGGCGCCCTCTCGGCGATGTTCCTGTACATGAGCAGCCTGCTGTCGGGGGTCAGCGATCCCGAGACCAGCAGCTCGACCGAGCTGAACTTGGCCGCGTAGACGAGCTTCCTCAGCGAATCGGACAGGGGAACTCCTCCCGTGCCCCCGTAGCTCGTGTAGATGTTGACGTCCCCCGAGGGGTAATCGAACTCCTCCGTGCTGGTCCCCGTAATCACGTAATCGTTCGTAAGCTCCCCGAAGTATATCCTGTCCTGTTCGACATCTATGTAGCCGGACGTGGGAGGGATGTCCTTCATGTAGAAGATGGGCAGGCCCTCGCTTGACACCTGGTCGACGGGATTCATCACCGCCCCGTACCCGTGGGTGTATACGAGGTGCTCGTTGACCCACGTCTGCGCCTGGCCGGGCAGGTCCCTGGTGTTCATCTCCCTCGCCGACACCAGCACCTGCTTGTACATGCCGTCCAGCCTGTACCTGTCGACATCGACGTCGTTGAACTCGTAATACGTCCTGAAGAGCTGCAGCTGGTTGTAGGTCTGCTGCAACGGCCTCCAGTCCCAGAGCCTTATGTTGCTTACGGTCGCGTCGTTATCCTTTATGTCAGCCGCCGTCAGCGTGTGGTTCCCCGAGAACATCATCGCCTGGGCGTTATCGAGCCCGTAAGCCAGGAGCGTGCTCTGGATGTTCCTTTCAAGGAAAGGCTTCTCGAGGTTGAACTCGTTCGGCTGGACCACGAGTCCCTGGACGATCCCCGCCGCCAAGAAGCCGATGAACGCGATGATGACGAAAGCCGCTATGCCGTACACGATGAACCTCATCTTCCTTATCCGCATGTTGACGAGGAAAAGGATGGATATCAGCACTGTGATGGCCGACAGTATGGCCAGCAGGGGCATGCTCACGTTTATCTTAGTGTATCCAGCGCCGAAGACGGCGCCTCCGGGCGCTAGCAGCAGCCCGAACCTCGCTATCCAGAGCTCGGCCGCTATCACCAGGAATATGAGGAAGAGCATAACGCTCAGCAGGGGAATGAAGCGGTTCCACGAGCCCGACCATTTGACTTTCATGGATCCGGTTCCCGAGAATCCGAATGGGTTTATCTTCTCCTCGCTTTCGGCTTCCTTCATCTCGATCCTGAAGCCGCTCGAATGGATCACGAAGGTGACGGCGGCTATGACCGCGGAGAATATGAAAAGCGTGAGCAGGTAGCCGAGGGCGAGGGAATAGAACGGGAGGTTGAATGCGTAGAATGATATGTCCATGCCGAACACGGGGTCCATCATGGAGAACTGCGTCGCGTTGAGATGCATGAGCACGGTCTCCCAGCTGTTAGCCATGCCGACGGCGATGAAGAGGCTTGCCAGGGCGGCTATGGTGTTCATTATCCTAGTAGGGGCGACATGCCTGCCCTTCTTGCCCTTCCCCAGGGCCGCCCTCCTGGCGAGCATCACGCTGAAAAGGGAGACGGAGAAGAAAACGAGAAAGGAGATGACTCCAATGGCCACCGAAGTCAGCAGGACCTTCATGAAGACTGACTCGTAGCCGACCGAAATGAACCAGAACCAGTCGCCCAGTATTCCGAAAAGCATCGATGACACTATGAACAGGAAGACCAGCACACCGAAAACCAGCTGACCCATTCTCATACAATCACCTATATGCATTGGACGCATGAATTAAATATGTTTGTATCTTTTGTGCGGTTTGGTGGTATATACACGCAAACTTAACACGCAAACATGGACCGCTGAAAAATATTTAAATTGCTTTTCCATTTAATTAAAATGGGCTTCTTGTTTTCGAAGAGGTGGCTCGATTGACTTGCTTTCTGAAGGATGAGATGAACAGGGATGTGACTTTGGTGAATCCCGACAAGTCTGTGAGGTACGCCGGCCAGATCCTGAAGGCCGTCGGGATAGGATGCATGCTGGTTATCGACAAGGGCAAGGTCGTCGGCATCCTGACGGAAAGGGACATTACCCAGAAGGTGGTCGCCGACGGCCTCGACCCGGAGAAGACGCGGGTGAGGGACATCATGTCCAAGAACATCATCTCGCTGAGCAAGGACGATACCATAGATGACGCGGTGGACCTGATGGAGCAGAAGGGGATAAAGAAGCTGCCCATCATGGAGAATGGCAAGATACTGGGCATCGTGACCATGACCGACCTGCTCAGGAAGCTCAGGGAACGGGAGAAGTGACTGTCAATGATCATCTGGTTCCCGGATTTCTAATCAGCTTCCGAACCGCCCCGTCAGCTTCGTCTGGGCGAGCACGTGCCCATGCATCGCCTGCTCGACCTGCTCAAGCGTCGAGCCCGCCTCGAGGTCCAGCCTGGCGTCAAGCGCGTACAGCTTGAAGACGTACCTGTGGGTCCCGGACGGCGGGCACGGGCCCCCGTATGCGTTCCTGCCCCAGCCGTTCTTCCCCTGCACGGCGCCGGCGGGGACGCTGTCCTCGCCTATCCTCGTCGTCACGGGCATGTTGAACACGACCCAATGCACCCAGGTGCCCATGGGTGCGTCCGGGTCGTCCATGATCAGCACCAGGCTGCTCGCGTTTTCCGGGACGTTCGCTATACGCAGCTCAGGGTTGACGTCGTCCCCGCGGCAGGTATATTTCCCGGGTATCATCCCGTTGTCGCCGAAGGCCGGGCTCGACAAGCTCAGCTCTCCCATCTGCCTCACCTCCTTTGATATGCCGGCGCAGCCCGAAACGAACAGGACCGCGACAAGCACGATTGACATCATCATCGACGATCTCATCAATCCAGAATTGGATTCCCGGTTTAAAAAACGCTGATATGCAACCTTTCATGGTGACATTTCGACCGGGGATGTGATCGTATTAATATTATAAAGCTTACTGCCGCATTATCATCATGGAATCCCACGTTTCCCACCGATTCAGACTCAACGGGCATACTGCTATCGTTAAGATATATTTCGATGTAGCGGATAATGGCACAAGAACGTGGCCTCAGTATGATGTGAAGGTGGATGGCGAACTGGTTGGGGAAAGGAGATTGGTGCCTGTGCCCTGGAATGACGAGATGCTCATCAGGACGGCCAAGCAGGAATACAGGCACATATTCCATTCAGGTGATAATGAATCAGTTGCCTGATTATGCCGAATACTGCTTCTCATCCCGTTTTGGCTTGCCCATTAAAATATCGAAGCGAAAGATGAAGCATGCGCGGAAGGTTCACATTCGTGATATCCTGCGCCGATTTCCTGCAGCATTACAAGATAGACAAGGGGCTGAACAGTTACATCCCAAACTTCAACGCGTCCCCCGGCCAGGACATACCCGTCGTCCTGACCGCAGGCAGCGAGACGGTTCTCGATACGAACAGGTGGGGGCTCATCCCCCATTGGGCCAAGGACCCCGAGATAGGCGGCAGGATGATAAACGCCCGGGCGGAGACCATGGCGGAGAAGCCCTCATCCAGGTCATCGTTCTTCGGCCGGAGATGCTTGGTCATAGCGGACGGATTCTACGAGTGGGAGAAGGAGGGCGGAGCCAAGGTCCCGTATTACGTCAGGCTGAAGGACAGGCCCGTCTTCGGGTTCGCCGGATTGTGGGACCAGTGGAAATCTCCGGAGGGGGCCGTCATCAAGAGCTGCGCGATCATAACGGTCTGGCCGAACGAATTCATGAAGGGCATCCACGACAGGATGCCAGCGATCCTACCGAAGAGCAGCGAGCCGGCCTGGCTGGATCCAGAAAACAAGGAGAAATCTGATCTGCTGTCTCTGCTCAGGCCTTGCGATTCATCTTCAATGGAGGCGTATCAGGTCTCGAATGCTGTCAACGACCCCCTCAACAACAGCGAGGATTGCATAAAGCCTGTTCCAAGAAAAGATAGAGGCCTTTCGAAGTTCTTCTGATGGCTGCTTTCGTGACCCTAGAACCGCAATTCTTCGCTGGCGAAGAAGGCCCTGCCGGTGCTGGTGTAGAAGGTGACGTAGAAGGTTCCGAAGTTCTCGCTCGGCAGCTCCTCGAAGTCGGTCGCGTATATTGGACCGATGACGAACGCTATGTCCTCTTCCCCGAATCCCTTCAGGGGGGTGAGCCTGAAGTCCTCCTTCTTGACGTCAAGTGTCGAAGAGAAGAGCCTCTTCTCCTCCTCCCCCTTCACGTCGGTCTGCTTTATGTAGACGGTCAGCGAGCCGTCAGCGGCCGTCGTCCTTCCCTTCATGTCCTTCAGGACCAGGTACGAGTGTATCCTGTCCCCCACGATCGCGGCGTAGAACTCCTTGACACCAACTGCCTCGTAGACCTTGTCCTTGAGCGCCATGCATTCCTTCCTCCTGCCGGTGTCCACGATCTCGTCGCACGCCTCGCCCATGAAGACGTATTTCTTCGCATATGCCCCGGCGAAGCCGAGATAGCATTCGTCCCTGGATGATGCGTCCTGCGGCTCGTCGCAGACGGCCATGGCATCTATGTCGTATGCCACCGCCGCATAGCACATGCCCAGGTATTCCGGGATGACAATCACGTCGCAGATCGCGGTGTCCACCGACTTGACCGCCGACTTGTAGAATGATTCCTCGTAGCACCGCTCCAGCTCCTCCTCGGCTGAGCTCGTCATGATGCCCCCGCCGTAGATGAAAGAGCAGTTGTCGACCCTCTCCTCGCAGACCCCCTGGTTGCAGACGCTGTTATCGCCGCATGCCTTGCCCGTCAGGGGTATGTTGTTGCATTCGAAGTCCGTCTGCTCGGAGCAGAAATCGGTCGTGCACGGGTTGCCGTCGGAGCAGGTGGCCGGGCATTTCCTTGCCTGCGATGCGTCAGAATCCGGGCCGGTGTCGACCTGCACGTCGGTAACCTTTCCCGTCAAATCGGTTCCCGTCGAGAGGCAGCCAGAAACTATGACCAAGGCCACTAGTACGGCCATGAGCGGGACTATTTCCGCCTTCATGCCTTGATTTTGGAAGGAAGATTTAAAAATCCGTCAGAGTCAGCCCGTTTGCTGCATGCGTTGCTTGAAATCCGTGCCGCTTCCTTGGCTCTTCGCGGCCGCCCGGCTGTATTTGCGGGAATCCCGGCAGCCCAGAGAGCCCGTGCCGAAAAGTGACCGGAAACTGGCTAATTTAAGTCTTATCGGCAGTTAACTATACATGCCTCCCCGAGACATCCTGCTGGCGGAAGAGACGCTGTTCAGGGACGACTCCATATTCAACCCTGACCACATCCCCGACCAGTTCCGCTTCAGGGAAGCCCAGCTAAGGGAGATGACCTTCGCCCTCAAGCCGGCCCTGCGCGACGGGAGGCCGGGGAACGCGTTCCTCATAGGCCCTCCCGCGACCGGCAAGACCACCGCCGTCAGGCTCGTCTTCGACGAGATGGCGAAGGAGACGAACAAGGTCCTTGCGGTGCACGTGAACTGCCACATGCACCCGAGCGCATTCAAGATATTCTCCGAGATCCACAGGAGCGTCTTCGGCATGGCCCCCCCTGACACGGGCACCCCGCTGTCCAAGGTGGCCGGGGACGTCTTCACGAGGCTCTCGAAGGAAGGGAAGGTCCTGGTCGTCGCCCTGGACGACATAAACTTCCTGTTCGAGAACGGCACGGCGAACGACATCCTCTACATGATCCTGAGGGCGCACGAGTCCTACAAGGGGATACTGACCTCCGTCTTCGCGGTCGCCACCGAGGAGCTGCTGCACGAGCTCGACGAGAGGGTAAGGTCCATATTCTCCCCCGTCAGGATAGACTTCCCGGAGTACAGCGGCAGGGAGCTCAGGGACATCCTCGCGAGGAGGTGCGAGGCGGGCCTGTATCCCGACGTGATCCCGGGGGAGCTTCTGGACAGGATAGCCTCCCGCTCGAGGGACCTCAGGTTCGGGATCGAGCTCGTCAAGCAGTCCGCCATGGCGGCCGAGGCGGACGCGTGCAGGCGCATCGAGGAGCAGCACGTCGAGAAGGCCCTGCGGGCCATGACCAGGCACGAGGACGTCGACAGCGGCAAGATACTGCTATCCATAGTCCGGTCGCAGGGGCCCATGGAGTCGGGGAAGCTCTACGAGCTGCTCAAGAGGGAGCAGGGCATGAGCTACACCACTTTCTACCGCCTTCTGCAGAGGCTGAAGTCTGAGAAGGCGCTGGCGATAAAGCCGGTGGAGAAGACGCGCGGGAAGACCAGCATGATAAGCGCGAAGTGAATGGATGACAGCGGTTTCTTTGGTTTCTCTGAATGGTGGTGTATAAAAATTTTATCCCGATATTCTAATCATGAGAGACGAAGGCCATCATGAGAATATCGAGGACTTCCGCGGTGTCCTGGACATAATCAACCATGAGCTCAAAGCCCTTACATTCCTGTATCTCGGCGGCCGTCCATCGACCATATATGAAGTTTCAGAGCGGGTGAACGGATTTCTCAAGCATGGAAAATTGCACGTCGACGACAATAACATATACAGGTATCTCCTGACCATCGACGAAGCCGGGAATGGCTGTCTGGCCGAAAGGTCAGGGGTCGCCGGGAAAATAAGGGGGACCGCACGAGCCTGGAGCCTGACCCCGCTGGGGGAATGGCTGCAACCCGCCGTCTCGTTCGGGATGCACTTCGTGCCATCCAGATACGGGGTCTCCACGTGGAAGGTCTTGGGTCCCATGAACTCGAAATACAAGAGGAGGAGTTCATACGGGAGGGTTGATATCATCAGGTCTTTGGCGTGCCATGATGCGCAGTCCGTCAGACAGCTGTCGGAGCACACTGGGCTCAGTATTCACGATGCGAAGTGCAAGCTCGGCGACCTGTCCAAAGTGGCTCTGGGAAGCGGCCTCTACCCTGAAGGCCTGCCTATGGTGAAGCCGGTGCATGGCGACACGAAACCCAGCGGGTACGTGTATCAATGGACTGGCAAGCGATACGATCCCGATGATTTCAGAATCCACCACACGAAGACCATGGATCTGGCCAGGGTCTTCACGCAATCATCGGAAGGGAGCTTTTTCTGGACGTCCTCGCTGTTCCCCGAATCAGGCTATTCGGATCCGGAAAAGTTGCGCGATGGGCTGAAAGTGCTGCTGAGAAAGGGTTACGTATCCAGAAAAGCCGCCAGGGATTTCATGAGCTACGAGTTGACTTGGGATGGGAAGTCATATTATGAAGATTGCTTGGATCCTATAATGGGCTATGCGAGCAGGGATCGGGAATATGTCGGTTTCGTACTGAGCAACCAGCCTTCTCCAGACGAATTGATGGATGCTGCGAAAGTAGGGTATCTGCTGCGCCAATCCTAGATGGTGCGGCCGTCCGAAGACGTGCAGGAATTTCCGCGGGCTGCGTGCATGCTCATGTTGCGTTCTGACAGCCATGGCATGCATCAATTCCCGGATTCGGCATCCTTTTAAATCAGGCAGCGGGTAATTGTTGTATATGCACCCCCGCTTTTCGGGTGCCTGACGTGATGATGATGAGGGGACCTGAGGACATCACCAACATGAAGGACGGCTGGAGGGAGCGCTCCGACCCCGTCGCAAGCGACATGGCAAGGGTTTCAGTATGCTTCAGGTATAGCTGGGCGCTCAAGAGGATACGGCTGCTTGAAAGGGCGACGGGGAAGAGGGTCAGGAACGTCCTCGATGTCGGCTGCTCCGTCGGCTACGGATGCAAGATCATGCGTGACGGCGGCCTGGACGCCGAGGGGATGGACGTCAATCCCGGTGTCGTAAGGATAGCCAAGAAGCGCTATCCCGGCGTCAGGTTCAGGGTTGGGGACGCCCTGGGCGTCAATGAGTATCACGATGTGATCACGGCGTTCGAGGTCATAGAGCATATAAAGGACTGGAGGAGGGCGCTCAATGTCTGGAAGAAGCATTGCCGGCTGCTGCTCATGTCCACCCCCAACCTGAAGTACCTGAAGAACGAGAACCCACACCACTTCAAGGAATTCACTTACGAGGAGGCGAAGGGCATGTCGCCGAAGGTATGGGGGATGTGCCTGTCGCCCATCACGACAAAGCCCATCACGGCGCTGTTCGGCGGGGAGGCAGCTGCGCGCTTCAGGCTCGCCGCCGGGAAGCCGTTCCCGAGGCTCAGCAGGCATTTCCTTATCGAGGTCGACGGGGAAAGGGAATAGACTTCATTCGAACTTCCCGAAGACCTCCGCGAGAATCCTCTCCATTGCGTCCCAGCTGTAATGACTCACGCATTTCTTCCTGGCCTTCGCGCCCATCCTGCGGGCCTCTCCATCGTTCCCGGCGACGTGCATTATCGCTTCGGCCAGAGCCCTTGTGTCGTCCGGCTCGACAACGATGCCGCACTCGTCAAGTATCCCCGGTATGTCAGAAACTGATGACCCTATGACCGGCTTGCCCATGGCCAGCGCCTCGAATATCTTCCCGGGGACCTGCGCCTCGTTGTAGGGCGTCCTCCTCTGGGGGAGGACCACCATGTCCGCAGCCGCCAGGAAGGACGGCATCTCGCTGTGCGGCCTCTTCCCGGCGTGCATGAGCATGCTCCCGTACTTCCCCTGCAGCGACCTGAGATAGCCGCCACCGATGTCCCCTACCATGAGCAGCCTGATGTCGTCCCTGCCGGCCATCCGCAGGGCTTCCAGGATGTGCTCTATGCCCTTCATGGGCCTGGCCGTCCCCGAGAACAGGATGATCTTCCCGTCTCCTATGCCCAGCTTGCTCCTCATCTCCTCCCTGTCGTACCTGGCGGGATCGAAATAGCCCGTGTCGGCGCCGTGGGGAAGGATGCTGCCGCCGTATCTCTTCTGCAGGAAGCTGGACACGACGGTCACGTCGTCGGCAAGCTTCGCCAGGAAATGCATGAGCAGCAGGTATTGGAGAGAGTTGGGCTTCCACAGAGAAAGCATGGACAGCACGAACGAGCGCCTGCTGTAGGGATGGTACCATGAGGATATCTCCCAGTCCTCTACATCGAGGACGACCGGCTTCCTGTCCATGACCTTCTTCAGGAAACCGACGCCGTAGCTCGTGGCCTTCGGCTTGAAGGCGTAGACCACGTCCCCCGTAATCTTCCGCAGCATCTCCCTGCACGGGAGGGCGAAGAGCGGCATGGACCTGCCCCTCACCGTCCTGTAGTCGAATTCGCCCGCATAGGGGGGGAACACACCCTCCCCGAACACCGGCCCTATGACTTCCACCTCATGCCGCCTTTGTAGGACCCGGACTATCGGGTAAGTCCTGACGATGGAATTCGTGGACAGGTCATAGACGAGGACCGATATCTTCATCTGATCACTTTCTTGAGCAGTCTCCTGATCAACGAGAGTTTCATGTTCGATTTCCTCTCTATGGTCTTGAGCATCTCTATGTCCTCCCTGGAAAGCGCCCTGAAGTACGAGACCAGCAGCATGTAGAACAGGAGAGCAAGCAGCGAGAACGCGATTATGAGCGGAATGCCCTGCTCGGGGATGAGCGCCATGAAGATGCCGTAGACGCTTATGAACGCGACGGCGGCAAGGACAGCCGTCTTCACGAAGCTCCTCGATATCTGCCTTATCCCGGTCATCCTGAAAATGAGCGCCTGGTACAGGCAGAAGCTCACGGCGTACATCGTCATGCTTGCGAAGGCGGCCCCGTCAATGCCGAACACGGGTATCAGCGCGAGGTTGAGCACGACGTTCACGAGCGTGTTGACTATGGTTACGTACAGTATGTACTTCGTCTTCTTGTACATGTTGAGCAGGTTGAAGCTCAATATGCTGAACCCGCTTATGAAGAACCCTATCGTCAGGAAGAGCATCGCCGAGTAGCCCTCCGCGTACATCGGCCCGAAGATCAGCGTTATTATCTGCCGCGGAAAGAATATGAATGCGAACAACAGTGGGGCGTTCAGGTACAGCAGCCATTTGCTCACCGTCCTGTAGACGCCGGCGAGGTCATCCTCCTTCTTGAGGGCATAAAGCGACGTGATGACCGGCAGGAAGAGGGCGTTGAGCGCATATGGGAACATGGTGAGCAGCCTCGCCGTCGGGACGGCGGCGTTGTAGATGCCGACGTCTTCCGCCGCCTTGAATATGCCGATCATCAGGGTGTCCGTGTAGGTCGTTATGAGGAGCATGAAATTAGTGAAAAGGAGCGGGAACGAGAAGAGCAGCAGCTCCTTCTTCATGGGCAAAGACTTGATCATGCTTCTGAAGGGGAATATCCTCCTCAGCATGAACACGGATATGACGGCCGTGACGACCGCCGCCATCGTCCATGCCAGAGAAAGCCCCGCCAGGCCGAGCCCCAGCATGCCGAAGAGCAGAATGAACAGCAGCCTCATCGAGTTGGCGGTGAGCACCTCGGAATAGATCTGGTAATCCATCCTCTTGAAGCCTATGAAGAACGAGTTGATCAGCAGGAAGGTGACCGTGAACGGGAGCGAGAAGGACAGAACCGCGAGGACGATTCCCAGCTGCGCGTTGCTGAAAACCGCCTCGGACAGCAGGGGGGAGAACGCGAGCATGGTCGCCAGAAGGATGAACGAGAGGGGCATGGCCAGCCGCACGCTCGATGATATGACGCCCCTCAGCTTGGCCTCTTCCTTCTTCTGCGAATAGAAGGCTATGTACCTGATCACCCCCCTGGAAAGCCCAAGCAGGGCCACGGCCTCGAAGAAGCCGATGAGCGCCAGGCCCATCGAGAAGACGCCGTAGTCCGCGGGCCCGAAGTACTGGGCGATGAATATCCTGTAGACATAGGCGAGTATCTTGGAAGTTATCAGCCCGAAGAAATACAGGCCCCCGCCCCTGGCTATCATCTTCAGGGACTGCATGCCTTCAGGATCTTTCTCCACGCTCACGGTATCGCCCCGCGCCTCCAGTTCGTTCCCGGATTTCACCAGCCCCATAATAATTGTAATGACGCTCGTATAAAAAAACAGAATTAGCCGCCCGCGGGTCAGCCGGAGATGAGCCCCCTTTCCGAAAGCTCCTGCTTCGCCTGATCGTACCTGTCGGTCGCCTGCTGCCCCTCGCTCCATTCCACGAGCTCCCGGACGCCCTCCTTGAAGCCGACCTTCGGCTCGAAACCTAGTTTCCTTATGCTGCCGATGTCGGCGAAGCAATGCCTTATGTCCCCCGACCTGTACTTGCCGGCGATCACGGGCTCGATGTCCTTCCCGAGCAGGTCGGCAAGAGTCCTGGCGACCTGCATGATGGTGACCGTGTTCCCCGTGCCTACGTTGAAGGAGCGGAAGTCCGCCTCGCGGCTCTTCATGGCGATGATGTTCGCCTCGACTATGTCATGCACGGATACGAGGTCCCTGGACTGGTTGCCGTCCTCGAAGATTATAGGAGGATTCCCGTTCTTCAGGCGGGACGAGAATATGGCGGCCACCCCCGTGTAAGGGTTCGACAGGGACTGCCTCGGCCCATAGACGTTGAAGTATCTCAGAGAGACCGCCGGTATGCCGTATGCCCTTCCGACCGTCAGGCACAGCTCTTCCTGGTCCCTCTTTGTTATCGCGTAGACGGATGTGGGCTTCAGCGGCTTGTCCTCGCTCGTCGCGACCTTCCTGACGGGCTTGCCGCACGACGGGCATTTCATCTCCCAGTCCCGCCTGGCCAGCTGCTCGTCCGTCCTCAGGTCCGGATATACCATTCCGCAGGCATCGCATTCGTAGGCGCCCTCGCCGTAGATGGACATGGAGCTTGCGACTATGAGCTTCTTGATCTTGTCCTTCATCCTGGCGATGCTTCCCAGCAGCTTTGCCGTCCCGAGGGTGTTCATGTCGACGTACCTGCCTATCTCGTACATCGACTGCCCGACCCCGACCGCGGCCGCCTGGTGGAAGACAACTTCCACCCCGTCCAGGATCTTCTGAACCAGCCCGTCGTTGTGTATGCTGGCGAAGTGGTATTTCGCGCCGTCGTTGAGGTAATCGGGCTTCCTCGATCCGTGCACCTGCTCCTCGAGGGAGTCTATCACGATGACCTCGTGCCCGTCCCCGACAAGCCTGTCCACGAGGTGGCTTCCAATGAATCCGGCGCCCCCTGTAACCAAGACCTTCATGCGAAACACTTCCTTAATATTGGCCCGATTATGTTATAAATATTTTCGTCCCCTGCGCGGATGCGCATCAAGAATATCACGGCGCCAGCTCCCTCCTCAGACGGCCCACGACAGCATACGCGAAGTTCAGGTAGCTCCCGGCGATGTACCTAATGAAGCCTCCCTTGTGCTTCGTGCCGTGGAATATCCTGGCGTACCATTCCGCGAGCGACAGCGTCTTCCCGAGCTTCCGGTGGTTGTTGAGCATGGTCAGCATGGCCTTCCTCAGCGACACGAGGTCCTTGACCCCCGACCGGTTGAAGCGCGGCAGCAGCTCGCTGTCGAAGAAGTTGAGCTTGTACATCTCGTCCTCGCTTATGTCCGGGTCCACTATGTCCCACAGCCTCGTGTTGGGCAGCGGCAGGGTGATCGAGAGCACGTATGAATTGGCCCCTATCTCCCTCGCCAGACTGTACGTCTTCAGCATCTCCTCCCTGGTCTCTGTCGGCAGGCCGATCATGATGTTCGCCAGCGTCCTCATCCCGTGCTTCCTGCATAACCTGAAAGCCTCCCTGGTCTGGCTGGTCGTTATCCTCTTGTCGATTATGTCGCGGAGCACCCTGTCCGATCCGGACTCCACGCCGAAATCTATCTGAATGCACCCGCTCGACTTCATGACCCTGATCATCTCGTCGTCGACCGTGTTAACCCTGCCCTGGCACGCCCACCGCATGCCGAGCTCGCGCATGATCCTGCAGACCATGAACAGGTGCCCCTTGTCCAGGGTGAGCGTGTCGTCGACGAACCATATGGCTTCGGCGCCGTACATGTCCCTGAGCAGCTTCACCTCCCCGTATATGTTCCCATAGCTCCTGTGCCTGACCTTCCTGCCGAAGAGCTTGTTGCATTCGCAGAAGGTGCACGAGTAGGGGCAGCCCCTGGACGTCATGACCAGCCCGGTCTTCATGGGCAGGCCCCTGAGGACCCATTCGTGGAAATCGAGGTGCCTTTCCATGTTCACGAGGTCGAACGACGGGTAAGGTATCTCGTCCAGGTCCTCCATCAAGGGCCTCGGCCCGGTTAAGCGGACCTTCCCCCTGCTGAGGAACGCGATGCCCCTCACCTCATCGGGGGGCTTGCCCGAATCCAGCTTGTTTATGAGTTCTAGCGTCGTCGCCTCCCCTTCTCCCAGCACGACGTAGTCAACGCCGTTCCTCAGGAATATCCCCGGGGTGTCGGTAGGCTGGGTCCCGCCGGCCAGCACCGTCGTCCCCGGCGATTCCGCCTTCACGGCTTTAACGACCTCGACCGCCTCCCTCAGCTCGTTGATGAGGCACGTCACGCCGACGAAGCGCGGCCTCATCGCGCCTATTCTCCTGACGATCGCCTTCATCGCCTCGTCGCTGCTGAAGCGGCGCTTCCCCATTATCCTGTCGTCGATGATCGCGTTCCCGTAACCGTTCTTTCTCAGATAGCTGGAAACGTACATGACTCCGAGGGAATACCTGGAATCGCGCCATCTCGAGGGAGGGATGACGAAGACTATGTCGTCCGGCGATCCGCCCGCTGCCCTTGGCCCCCTGTCCGCGCTCATGTCCGGCATTGCTTTCACGTCTCGCATCCTTAGTATTCACCGAGAGAAATTAATTATTATTGGTGCGGGGCCAGCGGCCAGCCGATGGCGCATTCATGCCCTTGATCGCTCATCCGCCCAGCTGCTTCAGTGCAAGCCAGACGTCATACATGGCCTCGCCTATTTCCTCTTCCACCACCACGCGAGCGACCATCCGAACACGAGAATCACCACGAACACCACGAGTATCACCCAGTTGTCCGGAAGGGGCTGGTTGCAGGACTGGCTTATCGTGAAGTCCCGCTCTATGACCTTGCTTCCCTGCCGCAGCTTGGCCGTCGCCTCAATCACTGGCTCGCTTGATTCGAGCCTGACGGTTAACTGCGCCTCGTCATCGGGCCAGCAGATCGCCTTATCTATATAGTAGAAGCTGGACCTCCACGTCCCCCCGTCATCGACGTTCCCGGGCACGTCAAGCTTGACGTCCCAGCACGATTCTCCCAGGCCCTCCGCGGACACGGAGATGACGAAGTCCCTGCACGTTCCGTTCACGCTGACGCCCGTTATCTCCTGGGATCTCCCGAAGATGGGGATGATGCACAGGAAGATGAAAACAGCGACGATGACGGCCAGCAATATGAGGGTGGTCCGCATGGCGCCCGCCTCACTCCCAGTTCACGGTCTTCATCTTTATCTTGAAGAGGCTCTCTATGAAGTCTGTGCCGGCGTATCCGGCGACCAGGGCGAACTTGACGTCGTTGGCGATGAAGACCCCCGCGAGCAGGCCCATCCCGCCGCTGGAAAGCAGCGAGAGGACGATCCATTCCTTCCTCACATTCCTCTTCTTGGCGGGGGTCGCGTTAAGGTATTTCGTTATGCCGACGAGTCCCCGTATCACCCCGCCGAGGAAGCCGGCGAGGAATATCAGAAGGACGCCGAGGCCATCCATGCTTAAAGTTAAACCGGGGTTGCACTTTAAATTCAATCTGCACTTTTAATCGGTGCAAAACCTGTTTCTAACAGAGGAGGTAAATATGACAGAGAAAGACAAGGATGAAACTTTTAAAGAGAAAAACGAAGTTTTAGATATGACGAATGGGAAAAAGAGAAAAAAGATAAGAGTTGATAGTCATTTAAGAAAAGTGCCTGGAAAACAAAAAAGAGTGCGAGTAAAAGCCCATTCAAGAACTATAGAAAAGCAAAAAGCAAAACCGAAGAAAAAGAAGAAGAAAATAGTCTGGAAAAAATTGGCAAGATGGTAGAATGGTGGTTAGGTTTTTTCTGGATTCGAATGTAATTGCTGATTATATTATAATTAACTTGGGAATTAACGAAGAGAAACAGGAAATATTGAGAGAAGATTTAAAAGAAATTGAAAAATATCTAAAACAACAATGGAAAGACATTAAACAGCATGCGATATATTCGTTCCTTCTACTCGAATTATTGAGACGGAAAAAGCATTTTACTCATCATAAGTTTTTCACATCATTATTAGCGGTTTCTGAAGTAGCGTCCGTAATATACGAGAAATATTGCATAGATCAAATGTATGAGAGGAGAATCCCATTCAAATACTGGTTTAAGCCCGATTTTGAAATTAAAATCCCGCAGAAAATATTAGAAAGGATTAGATTATCTATTATAAAATTCCATATGCTTTACATATCAAGAAAAATAATACAACTCGCTGAAAATATTGTGATCCAGGAAGTTACAGATATTATTACAAATAAAAAGCGTGATACGCATGATGCATTTCTTTCGGCACAAGCGGTTTTTAATGGGTGTGATTTTTTTGTTACAAATGATGGGAGACTGATTCGTAAAATGAAAAAATACAAGAATATCGAATATATTAGACCTGAAAGAGCATATAGAGTTTTATGTAAATAGTTAAGAATACCAAATTTATTTACAAATAAGAGCTTTTTATAAAAACATTGTTTTTAATCCTTTAATACAAAATTAAATTATGCCATTTACAGAAAAATTGAAATGGGAAGTAAAACGCAAGGCACATTTCAAGTGTTGTTGGTGTCGTGAAATAAGACATAGTTTAGATGTCCACCACATCGTCCCTGAAAGTGAAAATGGACCCTCTACTTTCGAAAATGCCGCTCCTTTATGCAAGAATTGTCACGACATAGTTGGTCACAATCCTAAAAAAAGGAAGGAAATAGTGGAAAGAAGAAATTTCTTATATGAACAATGCGAGAAGTCAAATGAAGATACAAAGAAATTGGAAGAGATACACTGCATAGTAACAGACATGAAAAAAGATAACGATGATAAAATGAGAGAAGTAAAATCGATAATGTCTGGTTTAGTTAAAAAAACTGAATGTCTTTTTTCTAAATTGGAAACTACACCTTCAAGTCAATGGTCTGATACCCTGTCACAAATTGGCACGACAACAAGCACCATTTCTACTGGTTCTGGTGCAATGATAGATTTTGGTAATATTCACTCTCAATCTCGTTGTGGTCATTGTGGATATTCTGGATTCCCTATGTCAGGCGGTAAATGCCCCGCATGTGGAGGACAGATGGAATAAGATATTATTAATAGTTTTCAAGTGGTAAAATGATTTTAATGAATATAAACAAAATTTTGAATGGCAAAATGATTTTCAACTTTATCCCAAGGGGTTTTAAGGATATTGACAAAGCGATAATTGTTGTTGCCTTAGTATTAACAGTAACAATATTTTTCTATCTATTCAGCGGGGCACCTTTTACAATTGCTACTCCAACTAATACAAACATTAAAGGATATGCCGAATATTTAATATTGCCCATATTTTTGGTTTATTCCTTAACATCGATAATTGTTATTAGTGTGACATTGAATAAAAGAGGACTCTTGAGAAAGATATCTCTTCTTGGTCTCGGTGCGGGTATATTCATCTCATATCTATTAATTTTCGTCATAGGAAATGAGAATTTAACATTCGACTCAATGCTTAGTCCTATTATGAGTTATTTCGCAATATCATTTGGATCAATTGCATCAATAACCATTCTTGTTAGTAAATTTTCACAAACTACGATGAAAACGTCAATAACATCGGTTATTATTTTTCTGATATTCTTCACATTTTCTGCCATGCTATTCGGAAATCTTCTGATATTCTTTCCTCTATTAACATTCTTCTTCGTGTTGCTTTTTTCTATTCTTACATTAATCACTATTCCTTTCGTTTTTAGCACAGATGATATAAAATATGATGGAAAGGATGTTAAATTCAAGGTGATTAATGTTGATATTTTAAATGGAGGGGGTTCAAAAAAATTAGTAATAAAAGCGAGAAAAGAAGGTGAAAAAACCATTTCTACATTAATTCCAAGAACTGGTCGATCTTTGCTTGTAACAGATAGTCTTGAACCTGGCGATTTCATTAAGTGCCATTATTTATATGGTGGTGAAAAGAACTATATTATTAGAGAAATGGAGAAATTATGAAAAATTATATAGTATCCATAATAATTATTCTAATAGTTTTTAGTAGTGGTTGTGTCATTTTTGACAATTTAAACATTAAGAGGTCAATTAATATCGAAAATATTGGAACTGGGGATAATTTTAGAGTGGATGTCTCAATTGAGAATCAGGTAAATGAACCTATTATTGTCAATGAGGTTAGTCTAGTTTTTGATGAAGACCAATTTACATGTATACCACAAAGTCAGCCAAACTTGAATTTACAAATATTACCTGGAGATAGAAAAGTAATTGAATTCGATAGATGTGAAGAAGATTATAATGCTGTTCCAGGTGAATTTCTGATAAAAGGTATACTTATTTATACAAGGAATAATATTCAACAAAAATTGGATATTGAAGGGGCAAAAAGAATTGTAGAGTAAAGAACAGAATCACTAAATAGAAATGTGATATGATTAAAACCAGAAAGTATCTTTCTTTTTCGGTTTTTTTACTCTTTTCTTCGGAAAAATTAAGCCGTCTCCTATTGTCTGGGTTCTCGCTCCAGGCATGACTTTCTTTCTTGGAAATATAAGCCCGTCCCCAATTGTTCTCATTTTCTTCCCCCTGTGTTTATATGGTTTCCAAGAATATGAACAACTTCTACAAAACATCTTCCCTGGTTCCGATGCCTGTGTTTGACTACTTTTGCATCTTGGACATTTTATCCCCATATTACCATCCTATCTCGCTCAATTTCTTCCTGAAATATATTGCTAATGCAACTATAGTCCCTGCACTGAACAGAAACCACTTAAATATTTCTCCCCCTATCTGGCTGGATATAACTTCACTCACAATAAGAATTCCAAAAATGAAAACCAATGGCACTACGATGAAGGTAAAAACAGCTTCTTGCACTTTGCTTTCATACTTGGTGTGTCTTGGCATATTTCAGATTTCTCATTGTGATTTATAAAAAAATGTTTAAACGGAAGTTGTTTCCTTGAGTTTTGAGAACAATTCCTTACCTTTTTCTGTTAATTCATATACTCTGCCGAACTTTTCTTCTGGTGTCAGACATCTAACGAGATTCCTGTCGGAAAATTCTTTCAGTGCCCTGCTTATGTGAGTCGTGGATAGCTTCAACTCGCTACTTATCTGTGAAGGGGTTTTCGGTTTTTCCAATGCCATTAAAACTTTTCTTCTCGTCCTCCCTCTCACCACGAAACTGTAAGAAGCCCATTCCATATATATCAGAAAGAGACCATTTAATTTGTCTTAATCGACCGAAAAAAGACCAAAAATATACCATTTATAAAGACACACAGCATATGATAGTCATGAAACCAACGCACTGGAAATTCTTATCGGTTTTATGTATAGTCGTTATTGTGCTTATTTCAGTTGTTCTATACACGACCATTTTATCAGAGCAGAATTCATGGAATATGTTGAAAGATCAAAATGAATTAGTGGAATCACAAAGAGCGACTATTAACCGTCAAACTGCTGATTTGTTTAATAAAGGGCAGAAAATCGAATATCAGCAAAGCACCATAAAGCAGCTTAACAACACTGCGGAAGAGCAGAAGACCCGAATTGATGATATGGTAGACGAATTATGGAATTTACGAAACGAAGTTGGTTCTTTAAATCAAATATTGAGTCTGAAGAGCACTCAACTTCAACTCACAGAAGAAGAACTTGCACAGATAAGTAACGATCTTGAATCTACCCAAGGTGAACTTGCCGAAACATCCCGTTTGCTGGATCTCGCTACGGAATTCGAAGATAGAGTCATGCAAGGCATCGACAGGTCGAAGTCTTATTTATTGCTGGGTCAATATGAAAAAACAGTGAGTATTGTCTCGACATTTACTGATGTATATCCTGCAACCAATGATGTTGAATTGTGGTCGAGGGCTGCCGACATATACAATTGGCTCGGTGAACATTATTCCTATTGTTCAGACAAAGGTTTTTGCGTAGGAAATAATTGTTATCAGTTGCAGTATTTCTCACCAGACGAACTTCTTTATTACGGTGCCCAGGACGTTCTATGTGGCGATTGTGACGATTACGCACAGCTTTTTGTGGGAATGATGTATGCATCAGGAGTTCCTCACGATAAGGCAAGAGTAGAATGTGGGTTAGTTCCTGTTGGTGGTCATTGCTGGGCAGCGGTTAACATCGATTCTCAGTGGTATAGGATTGATCCTGTATGTTCAGACCCAGCTAAATATATCGACTTTTTCGGTTATCAGATTCAGATATCGGGTGAGGAATTCCCAGAATATTTCAGTCACGTAGATTGCTTCGATTCGTATCAATTAACGAATTGGTATACAGCCGAAGAATTCCACCAATAAATCAGCGTTTGGTGCGTTTCTTCCTTCTTCTCTTTGTAACCAATTTCCAGCGTATTGTGCCACCCAACTTTTTTCTTTTGACTTGTAAGTATCCCCTTCTGAACAATCTTGCAAGAGTGTCATGTGCTGTCTGCCAACTCATTTCCAAGATTTCTGACAATTCATGAGTTGTATACTCGTGATCTCTATTCATCCGCATTTCATGTAGTATCGATATTTCCCTATGGGTGAATTTAGCTTTTCTTCTCACTGGCATTTTTACTCACCTTCTTTTTCCTTCCCCTCTTCTTGACCTTTCTAACTATATTGCACCAAAATTCATCGACCCGAATTTCTTGCTTGGCTTTTACAGGCTTCCGCACAACGAATTCTAAACTAAAACCAGCCTCCAAACTTAAAACTTCCTTTATTTCACGAGGAAACCTGACGAATAACTGACCATACGAATCTTTGCTTATGGTAGCAGTCTCAACTATCTCGGTTTCGTCCAACGGAAGGTCGTCATCAATATCTCTGGGTTTTTGGGGGAGTTCCCATTCAGTTTCCGTATTTGAACGTGTGTTATTTTCCATATTATATTAATTTAACATACGTCTATATAAAGTTTTAATTAAACATACGAAAAAACGAAAGATATTTAAAACTTCTATACCATATTCTCAATAAACATACGTAATTTGAGAATGTGATGTTATGATGCAAACGACCGTAAGGACATTCAGAGAGAAGGGTAAGAGAAAGAAGCGACACTGGACTCAATACAATCTTGCACATACAAGCGAGAAGATAGTAGCTATGAGGATACTCAACGAGGCTGTGAATTCGCTTAACATACCATATGAGTATAACGGTATTGGAAGACCGCCTATGGGAATTGACGATATGATAAAATGCTGTGTTGTCAAGGTCTACAATTCATTCAGCACGAGGCACATAATTCCAGACCTGAATTATGCACATGCACTTGGTTACATAAAACAACCACCGCACTTCAATATCATATCGAAATATATGAGAAATCCTGAAATCGAGGAATATCTTCACAAATTATACAACATTCTTGCCCAACCTTTAGTTGGTATAGACGAGATATTCGCACCAGATGCTACTGGTTTCGGAACTCACAAGAAAGACTGGATGGAAACCAGAGGGTGGTTCAGGTCGAAAAAGGTGTCTCTTTGGAAAGAATTCAAGAAATTGCACATAGTATGCGGAACATTGACGACGATCATAACCGAAGCGAGAACCAGTGAAGGTCGCTGCCACGATTCACCGTTTTTCAAGGATTTAATCCGAGAAACTGCAAAGAGATTCGATGTGAAATATGTTTGTGCCGACTCAGGCTATCTATCGAAGGACAACTGTGAATATGTAAAGGAATTGGAGGAAAGCCTTTTATCAAACCAAAGACGAACATGCGGGAAAAGGCTATCATAGAGATTAAAAACGGCAAGAAAATGACACCTTGGAGAGAGATGGTCTGGTTCTGGGTGAATCATAGACAAATATTCGAATTGTATTACCATCAGCGTTCAACAGTGGAAAGTGTATTCTCGGCTATCAAAAGGAGATTTTTACCTTATCTCAGAAGCAAAGACGATCAAGGGCAATACAACGAAATGTTATGCAAGGTCGTTTGTCACAACTTGAGCGTGCTTGTGAATTCCATCTTCACACTCGGTCTCACTGCTGATTTCAACAGGAAGGTCACCGCAGCGGAAAACCGCTTCTATAAAGACAGGTATTAAAAGTGCACACCTAGTTAAACCATTTGGTTTAAAAAGGCAGGATGCCGGTAAAAACCGTTTTTATTGCAGCTGCGCATAAATATAGTATTATGAGGGCGCAGGCGGCATTCGAATACATGCTCATCGTCATAATAGCCCTCGCCTTCATGGTGCCGGCGTGGACGTACATAACCTCGGTCAAGACCGAGGCAAGCGAAGAGCTGGCCCTATCCTACGCCAAGAGCAGCGTCGACAGGCTCGCCAGCACGGCGGACCTGATCTACTCCCAGGGGCCTCCCGCCAAGGTGAAGGTCCACGTCTACATACCGGACGGGGTCGAGGGCTACAACTTCACCAACAAGACCGTGGCCCTTTTTGTCAGGTACCGGAACACGGTCACGCCCGTCTACGCTGATTCCAAGGCGTCGCTGAACGGCACCCTTCCCCTCGTCGAGGGCAACTATTGGATGCAGGTGGAGGCGGTCGAGAATGACAACTATGATGTCTTCGTCCAGGCGGTGTAAGGCCCAGATAGCCTTCGAGTACATGTTCATATTCGGTATATTGATGGCCGCGATCATCATGGGCACCGCCTTCGCGTGGTCGAAATCGGTAGAGATAAGCAATCAGATGACGCGGCTCGAGGTCGACAGCCTCCTCATAAGGGTCTCCGACAAGATCAACACGGCATGGCTCGAGGGCGAGGGATTCAGCACGAACATAACGATCCCTGAGAAGGTGGCCGACTCCGGGTTCACGCTCAACGTGACGTCCAACTTCCTGGTGCTGAGCGTGCTTGAGCAGGATTTCACCAGGCCCATCATCACGAAGAACGTCACCGGGAACTTCTCCATCGGGGGCCTGAACAACCTCGCCAACAAGGGAGACCATATAGCCATAACCCATCTGTGACCATGCACCGGGTCTTGCCGGCATCGAACACCATATGATCCATATATTAAAACGAGCCGGCAAATTATTCTTATGAGATTCATAGTCAGGACCAAGAACGGCTACGGGGGGAGCATCAGGGACGAGGTGGTTAGGATGCTCGAGGCGAACGGGGAAGAGCACACGGACAGGATCGAGCCGGGATGCGACTTCGCCGTAATCATCGGGGGCGACGGGACCCTGCTGAGGGACCACAGCTGGATAGACTGCCCGGTCCTCGGCATCAATCCCGGCAGGAGCGTGGGCTTCTACATGCGGGCCTGCAACCTGGATTTCAGGCGCAGGCTCATGTCCCTGCTGCACGGCAGGCCGCGGAAGGACTACTATATTTACGACCTCATGAGGCTGCAGGCGAGCGTGAACGGGCACGGCATGGACGCCCTCGCCCTGAACGAGGTGCTCGTGAGCCCGGTGTTCGTGCGCAGGATCATGGAAGCGGAGCTGGAAGTCGGAGGAAGGAAGAGCCTGGAGAGGAACAGCGCGATCATCGCGTACACGCCGACCGGGTCCAACGCCTTCGCCCGTTCAGCTGGGGCCAAGCCGCTCAGCCATGGCTCCAAGTCTTTCGGGGTCGTCGCGCTTGCTCCTTATTCCGGATCCCTTAAGAGGGGAGAGAAGAAGATGCGGGACGGCTATGTCAGGATAAGGTACTCGAGCGATAAGGGCGAGGTCTGCATCGACGGCAGCGAGCTGCACTTGATGGAGCTCAGGCATGGGGACGTCGTCGAGATAGGGAAGCACCCCAAGCCGCTCAGGCTAGTCGGATTCAGGCCGAGGCTGGGCTGATCAATCAGATAAGAAAACCAAATCTGTGCGGTTCACTTCTCGCCCTTTTCCTTCAGCCACTTCGCGAAGCTCTCCAGGGCCAGCCTGCGCTGGGATATGCCGTTCTTCTCCGCCGTGCCTATCTCCGCGTAGGTCCTTTCGTATCCCTCGGGTATGAAAATCGTGTCCCAGGCGAAGTCATAACCCTTCGTCACCCTGTCGCTGATCCTGCCGGACACGCTGCCCCTGAAGGTCCTGACGCGCCCCTCGGGGTCGCAATAGGCGAAGACCGTGACGGCCTCCGCGGACCTGTCTTTGCCTTTGAGGAAATCGACGATGCCCTGTGGCCCTATCGATTCGAAGAAGTGCTTGATGAGGGTTCCCGGATATCCGTTCATGGCTCTTATGTAAAGCCCGGTGTCCTCCACGATGAGGGGCTTCTTGACCATGCTGAAGGCATGCCTGGCCTTCTCCCTGGCGACGGGCTCCGCATCCTTCTCCTGTATCTCCCCGATGTCAAGGCTCCTCTGCTCGACTGCTATGCCGAACCCGGCGAGTATCTCCTTCACCTCTTCCGCCTTCATCCTGTTGCCCGTTATGAAAAGCAGGGGCCCGGCCACGTCACCACCTCTCCCATATCCATTCGAACTCCCCGGGACCGGATCCGCGCTCCGTGCG
The DNA here is from genome assembly GCA_016934325.1 of Candidatus Aenigmatarchaeota archaeon. GTDB lineage: Archaea > Aenigmatarchaeota > Aenigmatarchaeia > QMZP01 > JAFGSV01 > JAFGSV01. The sequence goes on from JAFGSV010000031.1 coordinate 27,793, forward strand.
CTTCCAGTTGTACATGAGCAGACCCCCGAAGATTATGCCGCCGAGATGCCCGAAGTGGGCAATCCCCGACGCAATGTCCGTGAAGCCCGCCAGTATCGAGAACGCGATGAACCCTATGACCACGTACATGGCCTTTATGGGAACCGGGATCGGGAATATGATCAGCCTGTTGTTCGGGTACTTCACCGCGTAGGCGGTCAGCACGGCGTAGACCGCGCCGCTCGCGCCCAGCATCGGTATGTCGGATATGCCGGTAAGCAGTATGTGGAACAGCGCCGACCCGACCCCGGACACGACGTACATGGTCACGAACCTCCTGACGCCAAGGAAGCCCTCTACGGCCGAGCCGAATATGAACAGCCCTATCATGTTCAGCCCCAGGTGCTCGATGCTGGCGTGGGCGAACATGTAGGTGAAGAACTGCCAGTACATGCCGGACAGCGCCATGGTCGGGGTCAGGGCCAGGATCAGCGTGGACTGCGCCATGGTGACCTGGAGCAGGAACACCAGGAATGTCGCGCCCATTATGGCAAGGGTCACCTTCATTTCTTCCTCACCCCCTTCCGGAAAATTTCACCTATCATGGCCCTCAGCCGCTGCAAGTGCTGCAAGAGCACGTCCATCTTTAATGATTGCAGCATGCTTATAAACCAAAGCCAGTCGGTCTTGAAGGATTCGACCTGGACGAAGACCTCGCCGAACTCGTTCTGGCCCACGAATCCCGTCAGCTCGACCCTTCCCTTGGGTCCCGGGGGGTTGCTGAAGACCAGGACCTGGCCCGTCTGGTCCTCCAGCGTGGAGCCCATGATCCCCGTCTGCTCCTGCATGGTCTGGGATATCCTGCCGCTCAACCTGACCTTCTTGTCAAGGAAGTGCTCGGCATTGCTGAGCAGCTCGGCGCTGTTCGTCTCTATGATCTCCCATTTGTGCTCCAGCGACTCCCAGCTGAGCTCCTTCATGCTCCTCGTGTAATAGAAGTATCCCGCCCCGCCGATGATGATCACGGCCACGACGACCAACGCGATTAACCCGAAGTCGAAGCCGATGGGCTGCATCCCGCCCGCGACGCAGGTGGAGTTCTCGCAACCGATGGCGCACTCCTCCACGATCATCCAGCCCCCTTCGAGGTACTGCTGGACCGTTCCGCCCGAGCACCGCCTTTCCCCGATCGCAGGCTGGGTCATCAGCGCAGCCTTGCACGTCAGGGTCGCCGGGTCGCATCCGTTCTGGCACTTCTCTTTGTCCTCCCACTGGCTGCCGTCGGACCTGCACTGCTGCAGCATGCTGCCGCTACACCTCAGATGGCCCCCGGTGCACAGGGTACTGCAAGCGCCGCCCTCGCAGCCGTTCGGGCATACCTGGCTCGTTTCCCACGCGTCGCCCGCGGTGTTGCACTGGACGAGGTTCCCGGTGAGCGAGCACTTGACGGCTCCCGGCGTGCAAAGGATCTTGGACTCCTGCACGACCAGGCTCGTCCGCACGCTTGCCGATGCCTGCTGGTCCGACGACGCCGACAGGTCCAGGCCGAATGCGCCGAGGTTCTGGGTGTACGGGACGGTTATCGAGAGGCTGAAGTTCCCCGACGTTCCCGGGCCCATTGACCGGGATGAAGGGGTAACCAGGAACTGGCATTCCGAGCAGTCGGTGGCGGCCGACAGGGACACTCCGGTCAGGTTCGAGTAGCCGTTGTTCCTGACCCCGACGTTCACGCTCTTGCTTCCGCCCTGGATTATGGTTATGCTCGAGGGGTAATCCGCTATCTGGATCGATGAGGTCGTGTAGCCGTTGCCGCCCCCCGAGTTATGGCAATCGCTCGTGTCGAACAAGCAGCTGCCGGTGCAGCCGAGCGAGCCATAGTCATATCCCAGCGAATCGCACGTCTCGCCGTCCATGTCCCCGCCGTCGCATTCCTCCGCCTGGTCGTCCACGACCCCGTTGCCGCAGTACTCCTCCCCTACCGCGTACGCGGAGAAGGCGGTAGCGTTCAGGATAATCATGTCCCTGGCCTTGTCGAGCGAGTAGTCGTCGCCTTCATCGAGCTTGTTCCCCCAGCCGCTCGCTCCCCCCGCGCAATGCCTCTGGGACATGTTCCAGCTGCCGCACTTGTAGGCGACGATGGCGCTCTCGTCGGTTATGAGCCCCGAGTACGGGACCGTGATGTGGGCGTTGACGAAGCTGAGGTTCGTCTCGGCGGCGATGACCGACCTGAACTGCTTGTCGGCGGGTGGCTCCACGAGCTGTGGAGGGACGTCGTCGATGCTGAAGGTTGCTGTCAGGTCATCGATGAAGAAAGCATAGTGCAGCGTGATCCAGAAGCCTCTGCTCAGGTTCAGGTCCCAGTTATCCTGCGGGACCTGGAAGGAATGGTTAGTGACCGTCTGGGCGGATTCCCTCACGTGGCCGTCCGACGGGCTGATGACCGACAGGGACATGTTCATCGGGGCATCCAGATGGTCCCTGAAGAGCAGCGTTATCTGGCTGGCCGGCCTGATCTCCATGACATCGATGACTGTCTCGTTGCCCGCTCCCAGCGTGTCGTTGGCGAAGATGCCGACGTCGTAGTAGCCGTCGGGCAGCGCGGCCGAGGCGTTGGCCCCGTATGCGCTGCCCCCCAGCGGCTGCATCTGGCCGGACTGCGAGCCGGAATCGCCGCTCATGTTATAAAGAACATGGGACAAGCCGTCGGTGTCCGTGACGTCGGCAGTTATGCTCAGGGTCTCGCCGGAAAGGAGCAGGTGCGGCATGACCGATGCCGAGGATATCCCGGGCGGGGAATTGACCCTGGCCGACCTCCTGGGCGTCGAATTGAGGTTGCCGGAAGGGTCGTCAGCGTAGACCGTGTAATAGAACCAGCCGCCGCCCAGGCCGGTCATGTTCATGTAGCAGTAGGTGTCCTCGCCGTCCTTGACCATGGACATGCTGACGTTCGATCCCGAATCCTCCCATTCGAGCAGGCAGGCCGTCAGGTTCTCGTCGGCCGAGACGTTTATGAAGAGCCAGTCCAGGTTCGTGTAATTCCCGTCGGGCAGCGTCGGGTAGGAGAAGGCCAGGCCGGGCGGATCGCCGTCTTCCCATCCGCTAGGCGTGCCGTAGGCGTTTGAATCGGTAACGTTGCCGTAGTTCGAGTCGGTCCCGGGGATGAAATAGGGCGGCTCCGTGCGTCCCCAGAAGTTGCCCGAGCCCTGGTAGGAGAGTTCTATCGCCTCGTCCGAGTGGACCGGCTCCTCGCCTTGCAGGGCGGTCTGCATGATGTTGTTCTCTGTCACCACGAGGTCGCCCGCGCCCTGCAGGTAAAGCCCGCTGAAATCGGCGCCCGTGATGTTGCACCCGCGCACGCTCGAGCCGTCGGAGTTCTGAATGGCATAACCGTACCCGACGCCCGATATCTCGCTCCCCTGCAGCCCGACGTGATGGCTGTCCAGCACGTACACGCCGAACCCGTTCAGGGAGAGGTTGGCGTTCGTTATGTTCACGTGGCTCGAGTTTATGATGGTTATCTTGCCTATGTTCGACGCGTTGAGCTCATGCAGGTCGATGGATCCCAACGTGACCGGGTCGCTCTCGGTGCCGTGCACGTCATAGTAGTAGTGGAGGGGCTCGCCGTTCACCGTGTTCGACTGGTTTATGTGGTTGTATGTCGCAGCGTATGATTCGACGAAAAGGCCGTACCTCCCGAAGTGGTTCGTGACCTGGTTGCTGGAGAACTCGTTGTAGGAGCCGCCTACGTACAAGCCACCCTTGTTTCCATCGATGGTGTTTCCTTGCACTTCGTTGCCGTCCCCCTTGACGGAGATGCCGGTGCAGTTGTTGCCGGATACGTTGTTCCAGCGTATCGTCGATCCCGCGTCCCCGACCCCGATGCCGCCGAAGTCGAAGGAGAACGGGATTCCGAAGATGATGAAATCGAACAGGCAACTGGAGGTACCGGTGACGTTGTTCCCCTCGATCGAATTGTTTTCTGAATCGCTGGTGAATATCCCTACCAGCACGTTGTCATGGACCTCGTTATCCGTGACCGAGCTGTCATCGGTCTCTATGAGCAATATCCCTCCCTCGTTTCCCTCTATCGTATTTGAAGCGATCGACAGGTTCGCCGATTGATAAGCATAGATGCCGTAGAAGCTGCCGCTCAGATCGAAGCCGCTCAGGTTGACGAAGCTTGAGTTTACGGCCATTATCCTCCCGACGTTGGTCACGTTCGGGACGGTCAGCGCCAGCGGAGACGCGGTGATGGGGGAAACCTGCGTACCGTGGTCGTCATGGAAATGGAGCAGCGGCTCCGAGTTGACGGTGTTGCTCTCGTCGATGTCGTTGAACAGGGAATCGAAGTCCTCGAAATAGATACCTTGCTGGTAATCCTGGCTCTTCGATATCGAGTTGCCCGTGAAGTTGTTGCCGCTGGAGCCGCCGTCGATGAAAATGCCGGCCTTGGCGTCGCTCACTGTGTTGTCTTCGATCAGGGACCCCGTCACCCTGTCCAGCTTGATGCCGTCACCGAATACGCTGTTCCCGGTTATCGTCACGTTGTCGGAATAGGCGGCCTCGAGGTGGCCTGACTCTTTGCCCAGGCTGATGAACTGGTCGTCAGCATCATAATAATAATTAACCGGCCGGTTATCTACCTCGTTGCCTGCGTCGATGTCATGGTCGAAGTAGCCGCCGGCGCTCCCGCTGACCCATAGCCCGACTCCGTTGCCGTTCATGCTGTTGTTCTTCAGCGTCGACCCGCTGGCGAAATCGAGGAATATTCCGTACTGGAAGTTCTCGAGAACGCAGTTCCTGATGTCGACGTCATCGCTTTCAACAAGGATCCCCGACCCTTCGCCCTGGCCGGTGATGTTGCTGTAATCGCAGTTGAGGGTGACGTCGTCCCTGTAAATGCCGATGCAGTCCCCGTCGGTCGATGATATGTCGCCGTCCAGGAAGAAGAGGCTCGCGTTCTGGTAGTTGTTGATCTTGTATTCGCAGTCTTCGCAGCTCACGCATGTCGTGCCGTTGTTCAGGACCCTCACGACCACCCTGTCCTGCGACCAGCCGCCGGACGAATGGACATGCAGCAGGACGCTGTACAAGCCGTCAGGCTCGTTCGTCGTGTCCCAGCTCCCAAGCTTGCCGCCGTTCTCCTCGATCGTGCTGAAATTGATGGTGTTCCATGAAGGGGGATACGCCCCGGATCCGTATGACAGGGTATAGTTGATGAAGTTACCCCCTGAGGCCGTGCCGAGAATGTCGACGCTGCCCTCTACGACCTCCCCGAAGGACAGCGAGGATATGTCGGAAGCCGGAACCTCATCGATCTGCATGGCCATCCTAAGGTTGATGCGGCCGAATCCCATGTACTCGTCATGGTCGACGGGGTCTGTCGAGCTCTTGATGATCTTCCTCACCTCCTGCTGGCTGAAGCTCGAATTCCTTGAGAGTATGAGCCCCGCGAGCCCTGCGACATGAGGGCATGCCATAGAGGTTCCCATCCACGAAGCGTAGGTATCATCGACCATCGTGCTCAGTATCGCTGTGGAGGGGGCGGAGGGGGAATCCCCGCCAGGCGCCGCGACGTCCACCCAGTAGCCGTAGTTGGAATAGGACGCCTTCTTGTCATCGTTCTTCGTCGCCGAGACGGCTATGACGTTTCCGTAAGCCGCCGGATAGCTGGAATCCATGGAGTCCGTGTCGTCGTTTCCTGCCGCCGCTATCAGGATGGCGCCGCTGGCATAGGCGTCGTCCATTGCCTCCTGCAGCATGCTCGAGTGCTCCCCGCCGAAGCTCATGCTTATTATGTCGGCGCTGTTCTTCACGGCGTACTCCAGAGCCTGCGCTATGTCGTCCTCCTTCAGGACCCCGCCAAGGGGGTGCTTGAAGCCAGCCCTTACTGCCATCACGGTGCAGTTCCTGCACACCCCCGCCACCCCGATCGAGTTGTCCGTGACCGCCGCCGCAATGCCGGAGCAATGAGTCCCGTGGCCGTGGCCGTCCATGGGGTCGTTGTCCTCGTCCTCGCAGTCGGCGTCGATGCATCCCGAAGCTGTCGCGCTGTCCACGAAGTCGTATCCCCTGCAGTCGCCGTATATGCCGTTGCCGTCAAGGTCCGTCGATTCGTTGCAGTCCTCGTCCGTGTTGTTCCAGATGTTCCCGGCCAAGTCGGGATGGTCCCAGTCGACGCCGGTGTCGATGATCGCGATGATTATGCCATGGTCTCCTTGCTCTATGTCCCAGGCATCCCCGCTCTCCATCAACGTGTGGGTCCACTGCTGGTAGAAGCTCGCATCGTTGGGGGCATCGAACGCCCTGTATATGTAGTTCGGCTCGGCGTACTCCACGAGCGGGTTCTCGCCGTACTCCATAACCGCGGACGCCACGTCCGCGTCATCTTCAAGCTCCAGCCTGTATATCCTCGACAGGCCATCGTGCCGCTCCTGCTCTCCAGAATCGGCTGCCTTGAGCTTCATCACTTTCTGGTTTTCCTGCCCTGCCTGCATGCCGAACACCCTTGTTATCCTCACCGCCCCGTACCTGGCGTTCAGCTCGTCCAAGGACTGGGACGGACCCGCCTCGGCCACTCCGGCGATCAGGGCCCCTGCCATGCCGTCAGGGGGGGCAGGGCCGAAGGACGCCCCCGGCCTGAGCTTGACTATCAGCTCCCCCGGCGCATGCGGTGGCAAGGCGTCGGCAGCTTCCTCATCTTCCAGGGGGACCCTGATTCCCAGGAACCTGCGCCTCATGTCGCTGCCGTTGAAAAGATATTCGGCTTTCATCCTGTCGAGGAGGCTACCCATGATTTCCGGGCTGTCATGATTACTGCCGGGCCGCATGAGAAGGGGATTCCCGTGGGGATTCGCATCCCCCGGCGCATTTTCGGTGCCAACCGGATCATGTCCCCCGGCCAGGAGACCGCCGGCAGCCGTCCCAAGAACGAAAGCTGATATGATTATGAGAAATGCTCCTGACACTAACAATAGCTCCGTCTTCATGAAAGAGAATTGCCGATGCGGGAATAAATATTGTCCAGGAAAAACGGCTGGAGCTCGGAATCTCAGATCTCCGTTATGTCCTCGTCGTACCCTTCCCAGGAGTTCAGGAAGGAGTTCAGGTCCTCGAAGGGGACTATGGGCACACCGTCGTGGATGACCATCCCCTCGGGAAGCAGCGTGACTATGAGCGGAATAATGCCCTTGTCTGTCTCGGACTTCAGCAGCATGCACCTCTCAGCCTGCTTGGCTGCCGCCGACCTGAGCTGCGATTCCCTGTATCTCCTCCCCGTCCACCTTTTGCAGTCCGCGGCGAAGAGGTGCCTCTGGCTCTCGGCCAGGACATCGTACTGCCTCCTGCCCCAGCTGCCCTTCCTGACCGCGCCCACCGTGACATCGTAGCCGTTCTGCTCGAACACGAAGCCTACCAGCATCTCGAAGTACTGCCACTTCATCCTGGGGCCTATGGATTCCAGGTCCCGCATGGTCCGGACAGGCAATTCCGGGTTTCTCATGAGCTCCACCATGGCGCAAGGTTTCTTATCCCTTCACCCACCAACAACCATGTCTTCATATATATATCCGGGTATCAAAATATTATTAAATTCAAATATGGAGGTGTGATTGTGGCTGATAACGCAAGTGTCGGAAGCAGGATCGTCGCGGTGATAATTGACACGATTGTTCTCTGGGTAATCATTGCTATCCTTGCGATTCCGCTTGGCCTTGGGGCAGTTATGTACTCGGGCATGGCAGGAGCCATGGACATGGCGGCAATGATGGGGGCATGGGCATCGTTCATGTTCCTTGCGGCGGTGATAAGCATTGCATACTTCACCTATCTGGAGGGCAGCTCGGGACAGACGCTCGGCAAGAAGCTCGTGAACATAAAGGTCGTCAAGGAGAAGGGCAAGATGACATATGTCGACGCGTTCGTCAGGACCCTGCTCAGGATCATCGATGGCATCGCCTTCTACCTGATTGGCTTCATAGTGATCATAGCGAGCGAGAAGAAGCAGAGGATCGGCGACATGGCAGCGGGAACGTTAGTGGTGAAGGCTTGATTATTCCCTTCACCATCATTTCTTTTTCATTTTCTCATTCGATCCTGTAAGTTTTCAGAAATCTCTTTCGGCCTGACGGCATTCCTGTAATAATCGCAGATGCCCCTCAGCCCGCACATCGTGCACCTCGGGTTCCTGGACGTGCAGATGCGCTGGCCGAACCTGACAAACAGCAGGTTCATCTCGCGCCAGTATCTTCTGGGGACTGTTTTCTTCAGAGCGGGCTCGGTCTCCT
>JAFGSV010000032.1 GCA_016934325.1 Candidatus Aenigmatarchaeota archaeon
CAGCGGCGGGTTGGAAGTGCGGGGATGGCACCGCAGCAGGCTGCATCGGCTCGGCCGGCAAGGGGAAATCCATCCCGGGTCCCTCCACCGGAAACGAAGGCTGGATCGCCTGGGGTTCCGGCTCGGGCTCTTGCTCGGCCGCGATAACCTTCCCGTGCTCCGCGAGGATCCTGACGCTGTCGCCTTCGTGCAGTATAGATGACGCGTTCCGGGTCGCTGTAAGCGCCGGGACCCTGAGCTCCCTCGCGAGTATGCTGAAGTTGCACAGCCTTCCCCCCTCGTTAGACACGTAGCCGGCGATGTCCGGGAAAGCAAGCAGAACGTGCAGCGACGGGCTTTCGGAAACGACTATGCACGTCTCGTCGAACTGGTTCCCGTCATCGCCGGGATACTTGACTATGCTGCCGGTGCCGGTCCCCCTGGAGGCGCACCTGCCCGTGACCAGCGCTTCCCCAGGCTGCTCATCGCGCCTTTCGATCTCGAAGTTGCCCTCCTTCACGTCAAGCAGGAACACCCTGTTGCGGGCTATGCACCAGTCGATCTGGAGCTGGCAGGATTTCGACCCCTGCACCTTCTCAGCAAGCTCGCAGAGCTTCCGCATCTCGGAATCAGTCAGGACCTGAGCGTCCATCTTGTTGCCCGGGACAGGCTCCTTCTCCGTCTTCCCGGACATGGCATTCCTGACGTACATGCCCAGCTTCTTGCTTATGTTCTTCTCCATCAGGGCGCCGTTTCCGTGGAGCAGGTACTCGTCGGGGGTGACGATCCCCGAGCTCACCGCATTGCCGAGACCCCATGCAGCCTCGACGAGGATCTTGTCCTTCACGAAGTTGGTCAGCATGGAACCGCTCTTATCGGAATCGACCATCCTCTGCACGATTATGGACATCCTGGGCAGGCCATCGACACCCTTCCTCTCGCTGTACAGCAGCATGTGGGGATGGAACGCCGATGCCCAGCAAAGCTTAATGCTTTTACACAATTCGTCATCCCCGGTCACGTTCAGAAAGGAGCTCGTTACGCCCGCAAAGCTGTTCTCTTGGCCCCTTACTATCGAAGAGCGCACGGCGACCCTCTCGTGGTTCCTGCCGACCTTGATGAGGTCCAGAGCAGCCGTGTCCGCCCGCCTGACGTCCTCCGAAAGGGACAGGTTGCCGTAAGCAGCAAGCACCTCCTTCTTGACGGCCTCCGGTATCTGGGAATTGGTGAAGAGATAGTCGATGTTCTTCTTTATGGCATCGAGGCCCGTCATCCCCTTATGCGTCGTTTCGGAGACCGTCCTTATCTTCCCCTCCAGGCCGTTCTCGGAAATGAACATGTCCAGGGCATCGGGGGAAAGGACGAACCCCTTCGGCACAGGCAGCGCCGACTTCTTCAAATCGGCAACGGCCGCAGATTTCATCCCGAACCGCTCCTCGCTGCTCGCCCCGTCCAGCTTCACTACGTACAAACAACCACCCTTATGATTATTGTCACGGCAAAATTTATTACTTAATTAACCGGGGCGGTTTATTAAAAGCTGCAGAGAATCCAGAAAAACCGTCAAGGAAGCGGAGCGCCCTCATGATAGCACGATCGAGCAGGGGACGGGCAGCTTCGAGGAGGCTATCTTGAGCGCCTTCCTCGCTATCGCTTCCTTCCCCGCGGGAACCCTGACGTCGATGATGCGCTGCCCCTCCTTCACTCTGGCCGCCGTCGAAACCGGCCTGCCGAAGGAGAGCCTCATGCCGGTCTGGTACCTGTCGGCTCCCGCTCCCGTCGCAATAGGGTTCTCCCTCAGTATGTGATGGGGGAACACGAGTATCTTGAAGAAGTACAGGTCCTTGCCGAGCTCCTTCTCGAGGGTCTTGTTCGTGCTGACCCTGGAAGCCTCGAGGGCATTGTGCCTTATCTGCCCGCCCCTCTTCGCGACGAGCGCAAGCTTCGTCGTGAATTCCGGATTGGGCGTGCCTGCCTCGAAAGACCTAATCTTCGGATACGGTACGCCCTTCACGTACGACTTTCTGGGCTTGTGCTTGGAGACCCTGGTGTTGGGCCTCTCGAGCCTGCTGTAGCATTTCGCTGGTCTTAGAGCCATTTAACCCACCATTAAATATCATTGGTATAAGAGTAACTATTTTAAGGCAGGCTTTTAAATACTTAAACCCGCACACGAAAGTTGAAAAACAGAGAAATCAGAGAGATCGCCCATTGATAACGAGAGTGATGCGTCATGCATGCAGTGGTATTGGCAGGAGGGTTTGCGAGGAGGCTGTGGCCCCTCACCAAGGATTTGCCCAAGCCACTGCTTTCCGTCGGCGGCAGGCCGATAATAGGGTACATCCTGGACAAGCTCGGCGAGATCGAGGAGATAGACAGGATATTCATATCCGTGAACAAGAAGTTCGAGCCCCATTTCCAGGAGTGGCTGCAGGGAAGCGATTTCATCAAACCCATAGAAATCGTGGCCGAGCCTTCCACGCGCGAGGATGAGAAGCTCGGGGCGGTCGGCGCCCTGGGATTCCTGCTGCAGGAGAAAGGAGTCAGCGACGACCTCATAGTGGTCGCCGGGGACAACCTCTTCGATTTCGACATGAAGCAGTTCCTCAGGACGAACGGCGAGAACTCCCCTGTTGTGGCGCTCTTCGACATGGAGGAGAAGGAGGCGATCAGGAACAGGTACGGAGTCGTGGTCCTCGACGAGCGGAATGTCATAAAGGATTTCCAGGAGAAGCCCGCGGATCCGGCGAGCACCCTCGTAAGCACAGGATGCTACTTCTTCCCTAAGAAGGCCGTGCAGATGATTTACGAGTACCTGAAGGGGCAGAACAACGCTGACGCCCCCGGGTTCTTCATATCGTGGCTGGCCAAGCAGATGGCAGTCCAGGGATTCGTCTTCGACGGCGACAGCAGATGGTTCGACATAGGGAGCCGCGAGAGCCTCGAGGAGGCAAAACGAATATTCAGGCAGAAGGGCTAGGACCTCTCTCCGTATTTCTCGAAGACGCTGAGGAAGACCAGGTCGGCCTTCGACCCGTTGAACACCTTGTGGAAGGCGCCCTTCGGTATGAGCACGATGTCATCCTTCTTGACGTCCATCTTGACTTCGTCCTTCTGCATGACGCCATCGCCCTTCACGAAGAAGTAGACCTCGTCCGCCTCGCCGTGAGAATGGCCGCTTGTCTCCTTGCCAGGATGCAGGATGGTCATGGAGACGACGAGGTTGTCGAGCTCCCTCACGTCAAGCACGGTGTACACGTCGCTCTTCTTGACGATCTTGCCGACCTTTGGGAAGTCCGTTAGGGAAAGCCTTTCATGCATATCAAGAATTGAGCGTCAGGAAATATATTAGAATACCATTGCTCACTGCCGGGTGCGTTCACTTGGCATCTGCGATCTCCATGCTGATCTCGACAGAAGGGACGGAATGTGTAAGCCGGCCGACCGATATCCAGTCGACGCCGAGCTTCGCTATGCTTTCTATGTTATCCTCGTCAATGCCGCCCGAGACCTCGATTATGCTGCGCTTTCCTATGATCCCGACGGCCTTCTCGATGTCGCCGTTGGGCATGTTGTCCAGCATTATGACGTCAGCCCCCGCTTCCAGGGCGCCCCTGACCTCATCGATGCTGCAGGCCTCGACCTCGACCCTCTTGCCCGTTTCCTTGGCCTTCATCACCGCGGCTTTCATGCCTGCCAGCTTGATATGATTGTCCTTGATCAGAATGGCATCGTAGAGGCCCGCTCTGTGGTTGCCGCCGCCGCCCGTCCTGACCGCGTACTTCTCAAGAACGCGCAGTCCCGGGGTGGTCTTCCTGGTGTCGAGCAGCTTGACATCGTAGCCGCGCAGGATGTCAGCGTACTTCTTCGTTGTCGTTGAGATCCCGCTCATCCTCTGCAGAAAATTCAGGGCAGTCCTCTCGCCCGCGAGCAGGGCCCTGGCGTCTCCCTGGACCTCAGCGATGACCTGGCCCGCCTCGGCCGTGTCGCCGTCATATACCTTCCCAACGAATTCCGCATCGGTGTCCAGCGCCTTGAAGACCGCCTCGGCCACACGGAGCCCGCATACGATACAATTTTCCTTGGCGATAAGGCAAGCCTTCGCCCTCTTTCTTGGCGGTATGATAGCATCCGTGGTGATATCCCCGGAGCCGATGTCCTCTTCGAGCGCATCGCCGGCTATCCGCTTCAATTCCCTCTCATCCAATCCGGTCATAATGATCACGGCTCGAATATCGCGGGCATCTCCCTCTTGTGCCCCGTCTTCTTAAGCATCTTGCTGACCTTCTCAAGCCTGGCGGGATCGATGCCGCCTGTTTCGTGCCTCTCGATGGCTTTGAGGGTCTCGTCAAGCTCATCATAGCTCATGCCGATCTCTCCCTCATCCGTCTGGCCATGCCATAGCCCCGCAGACGGGGGCTTTGCTATAATCCCTTCAGGGACACCGATCATTCTTGCCATTTCCCTTACCTCTGATTTGTACAGACCGGCTATCGGCAGCAGGTCGACGCCCCCGTCGCCGTATTTCGTGTAATACCCTACCATGAGCTCGGACTTGTTGCCGGTCCCGAGCACCAGATAGTTGTTTAGGTTGGCGAAATAGTACAGGGTGACCATCCTGAGCCTTGGCTTGAGGTTGGCTTCTGCGATCCCCTGGCCTGGAGGAAGGCTCTGCCTGAGCCTGTCGAAAATTGGCTTTATGTCCACGAACTCCGTCCTTATCCCGAATCCCTCGGCGAGCTCCATGGCATGGTCGGCATCCTGGTCAGCCGAGCCGCAAGGCATTATCACGCCTATAACGTTCTCCCCGAGGGCCTTCTTCGCAAGGGCGGCAACGAGGGAGGAATCCACCCCCCCGCTCAGCCCGATCACAGCCCCCTTGGCCCCGGCCTCTTCGACCTTTCCCTTGAGCCATTCGACGATCCTGTCCTTGACCTCGTTCATGCCTTTAGCCATCCCGCGTCACCTGCGATGTGATATTCTATGCCCCTGCCCTTGAAGTCTATGTCGCGCCATATTTCCGTGTTGTCGAGCACCAGCTTACAGCTCCGAAGGGCCGAGAGGATGACGTTATGCGGGGTGAACCTGTAATGCTGATGGTCCGCGACGATGAGCACGGCATCGAACTCTTGCAGTCCGGCCGGGAAATCGAAGGAATCCGCCCCGGCAATGGTCTTGATCTCCTCCTTGCTGTAGTATGGGTCATTGACCTTGACTTCCACACCCAGCTCGGCCAGCCTCTTGGCGAGCTTGATCGTCGGCGAGAGTATCGAGACCTTGATGTCGCCCTTGTAAGCAAGCCCGAGGATCCCGACCCTCTTGGCTCCCCTCTTGACGAGGTTATCCGCCACGATGTTGGGCTGCTTCTCATCGGATTCGATCGTCTCCTTGAGTACTGTCAGATGCTCGGGCCTGCTCGCCCCGAGCAGCACGTACTGGCTCGAAAGCGGGATGCAGTAGCCCCCGGTCCCGAAGCTCGGATGGAACGTCCCCACGTTCCATTTGGTCCCTACAAGCCTTAGGACTTCCTTCATGTCCACATCTGGGTATGCGAGGGAAAGCTGGTTCGCGAGCGTGATGTCCATGTGCCTGTAGGCGTTCTCGATGCTCTTCACCATCTCCGCATGCTTGTGGTCCGGCGAGGGGACGAGGTTCTCGCACACGATGGAGAGCACACACCTCATCATCTCCGTGGTCTTGCCTGTAGTGCCGCCGAAGACCCTTGGCAGCTTCTTAAGGCTCTTCTCGGGGGAGACGAACCAGTCCCTCCTCGGGGCGACGCCGAACATGATGTCCCTGCCGACCTCGATGCCCGCGTCCTTAAGCAAGGGTAGTATTATCTTGTCGCTCCTCCCGGGGGTCAGGGTCGATTCCACAATTATTAGTGGAGGTTCATAGTTCTTTATCTTCTTCAGCCCCGTCAGCTTCTTCGTCACATCGATCAGAATATCGTCGTAGGGCTTCCCCTCCTTCTCGGTTGGGATGCTCACGAAATGCACCGCGATGTCAGGCTTCATGGCTTCATGCCAGTCCGTGGTTGATTTCATCAGCCCGGATTTCACCAGCCCCCCGATTTCGAAGCCAAGCCAGTACTCGAGGTTGTCGATCGGTATCTCGCCCCTGTTTATCGCCCTTACCTTCTCTTTGTCCACATCCAATCCCACGCAACGTACTCCGTTGTGCGCGAAGTTCGCCATCGTGGTGAAGCCTATGAACCCCGTGCCCCACACGGCGATACGCTTCTCTCCGCTCAGGAGCTTATCCTTTATGCCCATTACTGCACCTTGGAATAGAATTCGTCCAGCACCTTTAAATAATTATTTATTACTAGGTAATACTTTAGTATTACTTATCTTCCTCAAATCGTCGCTCGAGTGTATGTTCACATAGGTCCCCGGTACCATGCACCCGTGAAGCTTCCCTTCTGATATAAGCCTGGGAAAGAGGTTGGTCTGCAGCACCCAATTGACGTTGCCCTTGGGGATGTACTCGAACACGCTTGTATCATACATTCCTATGAAGGTGGAGGTGAGATACGTCTTCGGCCTCGACGGCTTCTCCTCGTAACCTATGATCTGCCCACCTGCCATCTCCACAACGCCCTGGTTCGAAACGGATCCCCTTCCCGCCTGGACAGCGAGGGTGACCGGCCCGGGGTTGGACATGTGGACCTTGGCAAGATAGTTCAGATCGAAATCGAAGAAGTTGTCGACCGGCAGGACCAGGAAGGGCGACTTCATGTACTGCTCTGCGAGCTGCAGTGTCTTCGCGTTGCCGAGGCTTTTCTGCTCTTCTATGTATTTTATGTCGACCGCATATCTTGATCCGTTCCCAAGCAGCTTGAAGCATTCCCCGATCAGCTCGTTCCAGCCTATGATGAATATCTTCTTGAATCCCGATTTCCTCAGCGTCTCTATGTTATGCTCGATTAGGCACCTTCCCCTGATTTTCACCAAAGGCCTCAGCCTGTCCCCTATCATCAGCTTGTCCGGGTCCCCGCCGCCGAGTATAACGGCTACCTTGTTCGCCTCCAGATACTGGTTCAGTATGCCCTCTATGGCCTCGGACCTCGACCTGATGGCCTCGCCGTCGACGATGCTGTCCAGCTTCTTAAGGACATCAGCCGAGATGGTCATGGAAATTCTGGTCTTATGCATGAGAAGTAATATCCCGGTATTACTTTTAAAGCTCTCGCCCGTTTGCGCCAAGCGGCGGTTGCGAGGATGCTGTCTGTGAGCAGTTTATATAAAACCATGCTTCAAAAAGTTAATACTATGAAGATATCGGTCATCGGAACGGGATACGTGGGGCTTATCACAGGCGTTTGCTTCGCTGAGCTTGGAAACCATGTCGTGCTGGTGGACGTTGTTGAAGACAAGGTCGACAAGATCAACAGGGGCATTGCGCCGATCTACGAGATGGGCCTTGACAGGATGCTGCGAAAGAACCTCGGCGCAGGCAGGGTCCACGCATCCATGGGCATCGAGAAGGCTGTGCATGACACCTCCATCACATTCATCTCGGTAGGGACCCCCTCAGGAAAGGACGGCAGCATGGACCTGGCCTACGTCAAGAAGGCCGTGGAGGAGATTGGCAGGGCCTTGAAGACAAAGGGCGCTTATCATATCGTCGTCGTAAAATCGACCGTTCTTCCCGGGACGACCGAGGATGTCGTCATCCCCCTTCTCGAGAAGATCTCCGGGAAGAAGGCGGGGCGGGATTTCGGGGTGGCGATGAACCCTGAATTCCTAAGAGAAAGCCTCGCGATTGAGGATTTCATGAATCCTGACAGGATAGTGGTCGGGGGGACTGACGATGAGACCATCAAGAGGGTGTGCAGGCTCTATGACGGTTTCTCCAGTCCGGTGATCAAGACCAACCCGAGAACCGCCGAGATGATAAAGTACGCTAGCAACGCCTTCCTGGCAACCAAGATATCGTTCATCAACGAGATCGGAAACCTCTGCAAGAGGCTTGGCATCGACACATACGAAGTCGCGGATGCGATGGGCCATGACAAGAGGATCGAAAGGAGATTCCTTGACGCCGGGGAAGGTTACGGCGGCAGCTGCTTCCCCAAGGACGTGAAGGCGATCATAGCCAAATCCAGGCATTCAAAGGAGCCTCTGAAGATTTTGGAATCGGTCGATTCGGTCAACGAGGGCCAGCCCCTCAAGCTCGTCGAGCTTCTTGGAAGGAAGTTGCCGAGCCTGAGGAACAAGACGATTGCGATACTGGGCTTGGCATTCAAGCCGGGCACCGACGACATCAGGGAGGCGCCGTCCTTGAAGATAGTAGGTGCCTTGATAAAGTCGGGCGCCAAGATTAAAGCATATGACCCCCAGGCCGCTGACAATTTCATGCGGGAGTTCAAGGGGATAACCTTCAGCAGCAAACCGGGCCACGCTCTCGAGGGAGCGGACGCATGCCTGCTGCTCACGGAGTGGCCCGAGCTGAAGGAGCTGACTGACGACGATTTCAAGAAGATGAAGAGCAAAGTAATAATAGAGGGCAGGAGGATACTGGACAGGAGCAAAGTAAGCGGATTCGAAGGGCTGTGCTGGTGATTGATGATGAAGGACGAGATCGTTGGACTGGTGCCGGCCGCTGGAAGCGGCACGAGGCTGTACCCGTTCGCAAGGGCGGTGCCAAAGGAGATGTACCCCATTCTGGGCAAGGCGGTCATTGAGCACTGCGTCGAGAACCTCAAGGCCGGTGGGATAAGCAAGATATTCATGGTCGTCGGATACCAGAAGGGGGCGCTGATGGACTACCTGGGTGACGGATCTTTCTTCGGGGTGAATGTAGCATACGTGTACCAGATGGAGAGGAAGGGCCTGGGACACGCCATCTATCAGGCGAGGAACTGGATCGACACGACGTTCGTCACCTTGCTTGGGGACTCCTTCATTGAGCCGAAGAATGAGATAAAGGAGCTGATAAGATATCACAGCGAGCAAAAGCCATTGGCGACATTGCTGCTTTTCAAGGTCGAGAACCCGAAAGGCTACGGTCTTGCGAAGCTCAGGGACATGGAAGGCGGTATGGGTCCTATCATCAGGGTGAAGGAGAAGCCGACAATGTCTCAGGCGTCCGAATTCAAGAGCGGTGGCGGCTATTATGCCATGTGCGGGGGATACATCTTCGAGCCGGGGATATTCAAGTATATAAAACGGACGAAGCCTGGGAAGAAGGGCGAGATTCAGATAACTGACGCGATATCTCTCGCGATGAGGAGCGGCGAGCGGGTCTTGGGCCTTGTTCTCAAGGGCAAGTATCTGGACATAGGCAAGTGGAAGACGGTCCTGCACACCGAGAAGGAGCTGCTGGGATTCCTGGACATGCAGATGCACATAAGCGACAGGGAAAGGCTGATGAAGAGGATGAAGAGGCAAGAAGAGAAGAACGGAAGATGAGTATGCAAACTGTTCTGGTGACTGGCGGGGCTGGATTCATAGGCTCCCACATGTGCGACAGGCTTATACGCGACAAGTTCAGGGTCATCTGCATGGACAACCTGGTGACAGGCAAGAAGGAAAATATCAGACACCTTCTCGGCAACAAGAACTTCGTTTACATGGAACATGATGTGACCAAGCCAATATGTGTCGAGGAGAAGCTGGACCACGTGCTGCATCTCGCCTCCCTGGCCAGCCCGGTCGACTACAGGCGCCATCCCATAAAGACCATAAAGGTGGGCACCCTCGGCACCCACAACGCGGTCGGGCTTGCGAAATCGAACGGTGCCAAGTTCCTGTTCGCCTCGACCTCAGAGGTATACGGGGACCCTGAGGTCAACCCTCAGCCGGAGTCCTACTGGGGGAACGTCAATCCCGTGGGGATCCGCTCGTGCTATGACGAATCGAAGCGCTGCAGCGAGGCGCTGACCATGGCATATCAAAGGGTTCACGGCATGGACACCAAGATAGTCCGCATATTCAACACTTACGGCCCGAGGATGAGGGTCAATGACGGAAGGGTGGTGCCGGTCTTCATCACGCAGGCTCTTGATGGCAGGCCGCTCACCGTGTTCGGGGACGGGAAGCAGACCAGGAGCTTCTGCTACATAGACGACCTGATAGAGGGCATGCGCAGGTTCATGGACACGAAATACGACCACCCCGTCAATCTAGGGAACCCCTCCGAGAGGACGGTCTTGGAGCTTGCGGACCTCGTCCTGGACCTGACGAAATCCGAGTCTAAGAAGGTCTTCAAGCCGCTGCCGGAGGACGACCCCAAGAGGAGATGCCCCGATATATCCCTTGCGAACAGGCTTCTCAAGTGGAAGCCAAAGACTTCATTGCGTGATGGCCTGGCTGCAACGATAGAGTATTTCAGGGACCCGCTCCGCAAGTCTTGATAAGGCCTGGTGCTCGGACTATGCTAAGCATAATAATTCCCGCCTACAACGAGGAGAGGAGGATAGGCAAGACCCTCAGGGATTTTATAGGATTCTTTGACAGGAAGGGATTGACATACGAACTCATCATCGTCATGGATGGATGCACGGACAGGACGCCTGACATAGTCAGGGGGTTCGCCGAGAAGAAACGGAACATCCGCTTCGTCATCTCCAATGAAAGGCAGGGCAAGGGTGGGGCCCTGCTTAAAGGCTTTGCGGTGGCAAGGGGCGATTTTGTGGCCTACACTGACGCCGACGGCTCAACACCGCCCGGGGAGATACTGTCGCTGCTGAAGAGGATCGGCGACTGCGACGGAATCATAGGGTCCAGGTGGATGAAAGGGTCTTGCGTAGCCGCGAAGCAGACGCTTATGAGGAGGATAGCCAGCCGGGGATTCAACGTCCTCGTCAGGCTGGTCTTCGGGCTCGATTACAAGGACACCCAGTGCCCGGCGAAGCTCTTCAAGGGAAAGGTCGTGAGGGACGTCGCCGATAAGCTGGAAGTGACGAACTTCGCGATAGACGCATGCATACTCTACGTCATAAAGAGGATGGGCTACCGGGTGAAGGAAGTTCCCATAAGGTGGGTCGACAAGCCCATGTCGACGCTGAAGATCGGCAGGGCCGTCCCGAACATGTTCTTCACGGTCATCAAGCTGAGGCTGAAAGGTTAGCATCCCCTTATAGATGAGGGAACCTTATGGCCGGGCCCGATATTTAAGAAAGGGCCAATAATTTAATTCATGGTGCTCTCATGTTCATGGAAAATGCCCTGAGGATACTCCCGATAATAGGCATCGCCATGATGGCGTACATAATCCTTAGCATTGGTCCCGCGGAGGTCATCCAGACATTCAACAGGGTGGACGCATCATACCTTGTTCCGGCCGTCCTGCTCTTCATGGTATCCATGGGGATCCAGAACCTGAAATGGGAATACATGATAAAGAAGCAGGGCATCAACCTCGGGTTCTGGACGCTCTTCAGGATATACTTCATCGGGACGTTCTACGGCATAATCACGCCGGGAAGGGTTGGCAACTTCATACGGATAGGGTACATCAAGAAGAGGACCTCGAAGAGCACCGGGGAATGCGCCGTCAGCATCGTGCTCGACAAGGTTCTGGAGTTCGCGGCGCTCTCCATGCTTGCTGCCGCCGGGATAATCATGATGGCCAACTACATCTCATTCGAGATATTCGTCGCCATAACCTTGTTGCTCATCGCATTCTTCTCGGCCACCTTCCTGCTGCTGAGGAAGGGCTCGAGCATGAGCGTCCTGAAGATATTCTGGAGGCTTTTCGTTCCCGGCAGCATGAAGGCGAGGGCCAAGGACGCGTTCAACTCATTCTATGAGAACATCCTGGACTGGAAGGACATGATGATCCCCCTTTCCCTCACCCTGATAGGGTGGGTTATCCTGTACACGTCCACCTACATGATAGCATTGTCGCTGGGGATGGTCATACCGCAATACATCTTCATCGCCATCATGCCCATAGCGACGCTGATAGGGATTCTGCCGGTAACCGTCGGCGGCTGGGGCACGAGGGAGGCCACGCTAATATTGCTATTCTCTGTCTTCGGCATCGGCTCTGAAGCGACGGTCGTAATGAGCATAATAGCCGCAGTCATGAGCTATGTGATCACGACCGCTTTCGGGGTTTACTTTGTTTATTCGGAGGGACGGATAGGGCATAATGAAGAAGCTACTTCTCGCCAATGACGA
The DNA here is from genome assembly GCA_016934325.1 of Candidatus Aenigmatarchaeota archaeon. Taxonomy (GTDB): domain Archaea; phylum Aenigmatarchaeota; class Aenigmatarchaeia; order QMZP01; family JAFGSV01; genus JAFGSV01. The sequence goes on from JAFGSV010000032.1 coordinate 12,111, forward strand.
TGACGTTCCTCGTGTTTATCAGGCAGTCCCCGCCGACGATCCTCATGCCGTAGGCGCCCTTCACGTCATCTCCCGCATTCATATGCATATCCATTATCTTATGCTGTGCCTCCTTGGGCAGGCCGCTGTTCGCGAGCCAGTTCCTGACGCTGAAGCCGTGCATGATATGCCTGCACACTGCGATGTTCCTGAATCCCGCCTTCGCAACCCTTTCGTACAGCTCCCTCTCGGTGAAAGTGCGCCTCTCTTCCTTGAGCGCGAACATACCCTCGTACCACTTGACCACGCCCGGGTCGTCAGACGGTGGCAGTCCCTCGGCGATGATTATCTTCCCGCCGGGCTTGAGCATGTCAAAGCAGCGCTTCAACGCCCCGTCGAGGTCATCCAGTATATGATGGAACACCATCCTGGCGACGATCCTGTCGAAAACGTTCTTGTCGAACAGCCTCTGGCATACGTCCCATTTGACCAGGGATATGCCCTCCCAGTTGCTCCGGCTCAGCATGGAATCCGATATGTCGAGCCCTATGACGTGCTTCACATGCGGCTTGATCTTCTTCGCCACGGTACCCGTTCCGACCCCGACATCGAGAACCACCTGACCTTTCCTGAAATCGCCCCTCTCGATTATGGCGTCCAGATAGCTCTTGTCCCTGACCCAGTATAGCTTATCGTAATGCTCGGCCCTCTTGCACCAGAATATCTCCTTGGGGCTTCGCCTCCTACTCGCCTTGGCGCTCATGCGCAACCACTCCTGAACAGGTATGTGGCGGGGGCTCCTCCCGCCTCCGCCACGTAGACAGGATCGCAGTTGTCTATGTAATATCTCATCTCCCTGATATCGTCGCTCGCATTCGAATCTACGACCGACCGCCTGTTCAGCAGGACGTAATAGTCGGATTCGTTCTTCTCCGCGAGTTCTATATCCTCCCTGAGAATCCCCTTCTGCTCGAACAGCGCCAGGCCCAGGTCCGAGACGGTCTCGTTGAGGCCGTGCCTGCCCTCCATGAACCTTTCAGCGATTAGGCCGATATCCCCTGACTTGTACATGTACCAGAGGTTCGTCGCGATAGGTGCATATATCTTGGCGCCGGGCTCGGCATTCTCGTTCAGCCACCTGACGACGTCCAGGTATGATACCCCAGCATAATCAAGCTCCAAGCCGTTCGCCATCGCCCCTCTTGGACCGCCCGTAAGCTCGCTGTAATATATGGCGACCGTGTTCATGCCATCCGAAAGCGCGAAAAAGAAAGGCAGTGCCATGAGCAGGGTGATTACGGCCATTATCAGCAGCTTGCGATCGAAACGCCTGCCGATGAAATCGGCGGTCATGCCGGCCCCGATGCCTGAAAGGATCGCTATGAACGGGAAGACGTTGAGGAATATCCTCACGCCGTCATGCGGGGTGGCGAACGGGGAAGAGAAAATGAGCATGGGGACGACAGCCCCGAGGAGTATGAGGACGGTGTCCCTGTTCCTCAGCGTCACGGCGTCCTTGATGGCCCTGGAACCCCCTATTATTGCGAAAATGAGTATGAAAAGCGGCAGCGTGACCGCGGTCATGACCCAGGTGTAGTGCCAGGGCAGCATGCCGGTGTCCCATCCGTATATGCCGCCCATGTAATAGGCGGCGATCTTTATGGTGTCCTTGGTGGCCAGCAGCTCCATGTATCTAGGGATCGTGTCGACCCACAGCCAAGGCCATGATATGAAGAACACCACCGGCGACAGGAAAAGGAAGGAGTAGACAGCGACAGGGACGTACCTGAACCCGAAGGTCCTTTTCGCGATGCCCTTTGCTATAGGCAATATCCTGTCCCTGTAGGACACCAGGAACCATGCCAGCAGGATGAACGGAAGGAAGTATGCGTTGATCTTCGAGGCGAGCGCGAGGCCGAAGGCGACGCCCGCCAGTATCCCCCATCCCCTGCTTTTCAGGCCCTTCCAGAAGACATACGTGGCCACAAGAACCATGGCGGCGGCGGGGGCATCGAGCGTCACGTAGAGCGTTTCCGCGAAGAACCTGGGCATGAATATCAGGGATATCGCCGAAAAGAAGCCGGCCTTCGTCCCGAAGGCCTCGGCGGCGAAAAGGAAAACGAAGAACACGGCCAGCGCTCCGAAGATGACGGTCGCGAACCGGTGGGCGGCGATCGATGCTATGGGATCGAGATGCTGGCCGTTGATGAGCCATGCAGCGGCCCACGTGAAGCCCGACACGGTCTGCGACAGCCTGGGCCTTCCGCTCCAGCACCGCCACCTCGTATCCACATCAGAGGGGGGCTGGTCCAGCAGGCACATATCCAGCTGGGGCTTCCCGGTCACCGCCGCATAGATGGAGTACACCCTTGCCTTGCCCCCCTCAAGATGCCGCGACTCGTCCCAAGCAAGGCCGGCATCGGGAAGGGCGTAAATGGCCAGAATAATGTAGACGATGGCAAGGGATGCCGCGATGACAAAGAGCTTCCTGCTTATCGCGAACCGCTTCAGAACTTTCACCGCTTTTGGCAATGATTTCCCGGACATGGCAATCAGTAACATTAACCCATAGACGTATAAATTTATTCCACTCCGTGCTTTATTATGTTATGTCATCCTATGCATTCTATACGTCGAAATCCGGTAACTCTGGATTACGGTTCATATGCTCGGGAAAGGGGCGGAACGCATGAGGATGAGCAGGCTCCTCCCATTTCTCGGGATATTGCTCTTCCTTCTTATCGTAATAAACCTCGACATAGTGAAGATGCTGGATCTCATCAGCAGGATCAGGGCTGACTACGTCGTCATATCATTGGCTCTGCTCGTCCCCGTGCTTCTGCTCAGGGGGGAGAAATGGAGGCTCATAATCAAGTCGTACGGGATAGAATACGGCCTCATAAGTTCCACGAAGGCATGGATTTCGGGATTCTTCGTCGGCATAGTGACGCCGGGCAGAATAGGCGACCTGTCTCGCGCGTACTATCTCAAGAAGGACAAGGGCGTTACGATAGGGAAGTCCCTGACGACCGTCGTGGTAGAAAGGATCATAGACGTCGTGACGCTCTTCGTGCTGGCCTGTGCGGGCCTGGTGTTAATAGCTTCGAGCTACATCGAAGCGGGAGAGATGCTGCTCTATGTGTCGGTCCTTTTCATGGCATTCATAGCGGTTGTGTTCATGATGGCCAGGAAGGGCTTCGCCAGGTCCGTCATGAGGCCGCTCTACGTCAGGTTCATGCCGGTGAAGTACAGGACCCTGATTGGCAGGGTTTTCAACGACTTCTACAGCGGCATGGGCCAGATCAGCCGATACAGGATGGCGACAGCCTTCCTCACCGTGCTCGTGGCGTGGTCCATAATGATACTACAGTATCAGTTCATGGCCATGGCACTCGGCTTGGATCTCACCTACCTGTTCTTGCTGGCCATAGTCCCGATATTAGCACTGCTCGATATAATACCAGTCACTTTCTCGGGAATAGGAACGCGGGATGCAGCTCTCATATTCTTCCTGTCGCTGGTATCGGTCAGCGCGGAGTCGGCAGTCTCTTACTCTTTGCTCATACTTTTCGTGAATTACATATCGGTTGGATTCGCCGGCCTCCTGCTATGGATACGGGACCCCATCAAAATCAGGCCGTATCTGGAACAGGACAATGGCAATCATGGCTGATGTCAGAAGAAGGACGCCCTGAGTATGGCCCTCAGGAACCTCAGCCCGTCCCTGAGCGGGGAGAGCTTGGCCTGGCCGACCCGCTCATTGTATTCTATGGGGATCTCGACAAGCCTGTATCCCTTCCTGAGGACCCTGGTGGTGAACTCGACCTCCCAGTCCAGCCCCTTCGATTTGACCTCGATGGAATCCCACACCTCCTTTCGCAGCGCACGCAAGCCGGACGAAGCATCGGTAACCCTTTTCCCCGTCAGCATGGATATGAGCCCCGAGAAGAAGACGTTACCAAGATAGTTCAGCTTGCTCATGCCGGTCTCCCTGCCCATGAACCTGGACCCGATAACGACATCGGCCTTGCCGTCGGCAATCAGCCTGGACATGACAGCTATCTCTTTTGCAGGATAAGTGCAATCAGCATCGATCGTGGCCAGCACCTGCCCCGAAGAATTGTCGAAGCCGGTCTCGAGGGCACCCGCCTTCCCCTTGTTCTTCGCATGCCTTAGCAGCCTGATGCCCTTCATCCTGCTGGCAATTGTATAGGTGCCGTCGCTCGAGCCGTCATCAACCACGACTATCTCCTTGTCAGGCAGCCTCACGGCCTTCACCTCGTTCACCACATCCTCGATCGCCTCTTCCTCGTTGTAGGCCGGGATAACTATGGAGGTCCTCATCTGCACACACCCTCAACCCTGAATACGACGACGCGCCTCTCCTCGCCGAACGTTCTCACCGGAGAGAAGCATGGTCCGTTTTCTACGTAATCGACGAAGTCAGGCCTGGCGGCTATCATATCCCGCAAAGGATAGCGGAGAATGAGATAATAATAGGTGGGATTCTCTATCCCAAGCGACTCGTGCTTCGGGGAAGCGAATGTGCTGTTCAGCAAAGAATCCAGAGCCTCGAGGCTGCGGCCCTCGCCTACCCTGACGCTGAGATTCCTGTCGTTCTTGAGGAAATAGAAGAGCTGGGAATAGTCGGTATAAATGTATCCTCCGCCGTAAGGCGTGTTTCCCAGCACCCATATCACGGCATCCTCCACCGGATATCTTATCTCGGCTGCCAGGGTATGAAGAACCAGCAGCGGCAACGACGATATGACAAGCGCGATGATGACGAGAACGCCATACCTCTTCACTTGAGGGAGCCCCATCAATTTGATGATGAATTTCGCATCCAGTATCGCGAACGCCGGGAGGGCGGCCATCACGAACCTGTCGAAATTGCCGAATGACGATGTGATGAAGAAACCGAAGAAGATATAATAGAACGACACCAGCGACAACAGGAGGAAATCATCCTTATCCCTCAGATAGAATGAGTAGGCAGCCGCCGCAAGCGTAAGCAGGCCAAGCACGTAAGAGAACTGCTGCAGGAAGAAACCCGGTATCTGGGGGATGTTCGACAGGGAAAGGCCGAGATACCTGGAATAATGCACAGATAGGCTGTATGGGATTTCAATCAGCTGGGGAAAGACCGACGCGAAGGCGAACCATGGCACTGCGATGATGGCAGCTATAAAGAGCGCGAGATACATGTTCCCGTCCCTGAAAAGCTGATATTTCTTCGAAATCACGGCGTACAGAAGCAGGGGGAAAACGATGACGAAGCCATAGTTCTTTGAAAGCATGCACAGCCCTAGTGTAATCCCGAATACCACGGCATCACGCCTCTTCTTTCCAAGCACGTATCGGTAGAAGAAGTAGACGACCATGACGCTCATGGCCAGCAGGGGGACCTCCAGCATCGCCAACCTGCTGTACTCGAAATAGGCCGGGACAAGCGCCAGGATGGCCGCGGAAAGCAGCGATGCCCGCCTGTCGCCCGTGATGAGCATCGCCAGCTTGTACGTGAAGATTATGCCTATCAAGCCGAAAATCAACGAGACGAGCCTGGCGGAGAACTCGCTTATGCCGAAGGCGATGAAGCTCGCCAGGACGGGAATACGGATAAGGGGGGGATGGTGGATGACGCTAGTGAAGATGTGATAGTGCGTGTGGTATTGCATCCCATATGCCACTATGTCTTCAAAGCCCATGGCGGGATGCCCGCCCCAATAGCGCATGAAATCGTACATGAAGATGGGAAGGGCGGTGTGCTGCATCTCGTCTGCTATGACGGACCTGTGACCCAGCCCCCACAGGCCCCCAAGGAGAAAAACCAGGAGCAGCAGCACGAGCATCTTCTCATGAAAGCCGATTCCCGTCGTTATGCTTTTCATTAGGAATATTATCCGTGCCCGGTTATTAATTTCTTGCATGGAAGACGATAATCAGCCGCTTGCCTCCATGTCGAACAGCATGGCGAAGAAGAGCGACTGCAGACCGGTGATCACGAGCAGCGCAACCAGCACGGCATTGGTCCCCGTGAACACCCCGAAAACGTTCTTGTACCACAGGAGCCAAAGCCCGTAGATTATACCCAGCGGCAGCGTTATGAGACCAAGCGTGTAGAAGAACACCAGCGGATGGAAATCCCTTATGATGTACTTCTCCTTGAGCCTCCAGAAGAACCCCCTAGTGATCATGGGCAGGACCTTGAATATGTACCTGCCTATGCCGATCTGCGACTGCCTCTCGCCTGGCAGGTATATGGGCCTCCTTGGGACGTCCTTCACCCTGAAGCCGTAGGCGTTCATCCTTATGAGCCAGTCGGAGACGTAGCCGTAGCCCTTCCAGGCCTTGTCCCAGTCCACGGTGTCGATGACCCTCTTCCTCACCGCGGTGTACCCGTCCTGGGTGTCGAATATCTTCCAGTATCCTGAAGCGATCTTCGTCAGGAACGAAAGGGTCGAGTTGCCCAGCAGCCTGTGCTTCGGCATGGACTCTAGCGACCTCCACATCCACCTGTTGCCCTTGACGTAGTCCGCCTCGTTCTTGACGAAAGGCTCCAGGAAGTTCGGCATGTCGGCGAGGTCCATCTGGTTGTCGCCGCCAACGACCACGGCGATGTCATACCCGTCCTTCGATGACTGCCGGTAACCGGTTATTATGGCCTGGCCGACGCCCATGTTCTTCCCATGCCTTATGAGCCTGACCCTCCTGTCCTTCTTGGCGTAATCCACGACCAGCTTCGGCGTGCTGTCCTTGGAGCGGTCGTCCACGACATACACCCTGTCGACGTATCTCGGGACGCCCTTCAGCGTGGGTATGATGAGCTTCTGCTCGTTGTATGCGGGTATCACCAGAGAGACCCTGAGCTTCTTGTACATAGCACCATCTAGACTCTATTTTACCGCCCTCTCTTTTATTGCTATTGCCGGGACACCGCCGACGACCGTGTATCGAGGGACGTCCTTTGTCACCACGGCCCCGGCCGCGATGACAGAGCCCTTGCCTATCCTTACCCCGGGCAATATGATGGCCCCGGCGCCGATGAAGACGTCGTCCTCGACAGCTATGGGCTTTATGACAAGCCCCTGCTTCTTGATCGGCTTGCCCGGGGAATCGAACCTGTGCGAGGACGTCAAGAACATGGCCCTCGGCCCCGTCCTCACCCAAGACCCTATGCTTATTCCGCCCCTTGCATCCAAGAAGCAGTAATCCTGCAGGCTCGTGTAATCGCCGATGCTCACCCTCCTAGGGAACAGTATCTTCACCCCCTCCCCCACCGTGCTTCCCTTGCCGCATCCCTTGAGCAGCGAGCTGTAGACGAAGTACCGCAGGAAAATCCCCCAGCCGCCAGGGACGTACCTGACAAGAAAGACCATGGGCTCAGTAATGAGATAGTCCCAGACGAACCTGCCGAGCGACAGTACGCTCCCGCTCTCCCTGATGTACCTTCTCGACTCGAGCAGGACGACGGCCAGGCCGAGCCCAAACAACACGAGAACAACCAGCAACGGGAGCATAATAATATTTACCCATATTATTTAAGTAGCCAAGGTTTGGGCTATATCTTCTTCGTGGCGTTCATTATGGCCTCGAGACTCATCGAGAACATGAGGTTGTTCTCCCCATGGCACTTGGGCCAGCAGTAGCAGCCGTGGGGCGGCTTGCTGACGCGTTTCAAAGACTCCTCGAGGTTTCCCGGCGGAACGGGATTTGGGTCCCAGTAGCACATCTTCAGCGTCCCGTCGGGCTCCAGGAGGACCGTGTTCCTTCCGGCGAAGCACCTGAGCTTCTTGAAATCCTCCTTTCCGTAGTTCTTCAGGTATTTCAAGTGGGCAAGCGAGTTCAGTACAGGGCTTCCCTTCCTCTTCTCCTCTATCAGGAAATCGATATTCCCGAGAAGCCCCCTGAGCTTGGTCTTGGATTCCAATATCTCCTGCACCTCCCTTCCGCCCCTCATGTAATCGAACAGGGGCTGGAAGCCGCAGAAGGTCCCGTATTCCTTGGCGAGCGATATTATGTATCTCAGCTGCTTCCGGTTGTCCGGCTTGATGACGGTGTTCAGGTTGGCGTTTATGCCGTGCTTTCGGACTTCCTCCAGGGTCCTTATGATCTTCGCGTAGGTCCCCATGCCGCGGTAGCGGTCGGTCTCGCTCCGGTCGCCCTCTATGCTTATCAAGAGCAGGTCCGTGCTGTCCTTGACCTTCGATATCCTTTCCGGGAAGGTGCCGTTAGTGACGATGGACGTCATGAATCCCTTGGACCGCGCGTACGCCATGATCTCGGGGAAGTCCGGCCTGATGAACGGCTCCCCGCCGCTGATGCTCCAGGAAATCGCCCCGTGCCTCTTGAAGATGTCCATCGCTTCCTTGATCTGCCCGGTGTCCATCTCCCTGCTCTTGTTCTTCCATGCGTCGCAGAAGCTGCACCTGAGGTTGCATCTGTAAGTTATGTAATGCTGCACCTTCAGCGGGACCATACCCCCGGTGTATATCCTCGGGAGCTTCAGCGCGGTCTTTAGGACATGTGATAACCTCATGATTGCCACCCCGAAACCTATCTGCACTAAATTTAATTCGCCAATTATTATAAAACAATTCCGGCCGCATCAGCCGATTCTCGGCATCGTTAACGTTAAAAACACCTACCTCCTCATATATTACTTATGCCAGTCAGGGTTGGTGTGATCGGCGCGGGTAGATGGGGCGAGAACCACGTGCGGATCTACAGCGACATCCCATGCGAGCTGGTCGGGATTGCGGACATAGACCCGAAGGCGAAAAGGCTCGCGGACGATTTCGGCATCAGGTACTTCAGGGAATTCAAGCAGCTCCTGCCCCATGTCGATGCCGTATCGGTCGTGGTGCCGACGAACCTCCATTACAGGGTCGTGAAGGAATGCCTGGAATCAGGGAAGCATGTGCTCATCGAGAAGCCCATTACCCTCGAAAGCGGCCAGGCCAGCGAACTGATCGCCATCGCCAGGAGGAAGGGACTGGTCCTGATGGTCGGTTACCTCTTCCGTTTCAACGCATGCGTCAGAGAGCTCAAGCGGCAGCTGGAAAACATTGGGGACATCAACTACATAACCGCGAGGTACGTCCATTCCCATAAGCCTCCGAGGTCTGACTGCGGCGTCATATTCAACTTCGCGACGCATCTCATAGACATCCTGAACTTCCTGCTTGACAGGAACCCCCAGAGGGTCTTCTGCAAGAAGATAAACTACCTGAGCAAGGAGAGGGAGGACTGCGCGGTCATAGTTCTGGACTACGGGAGCTTCATGGCGAACCTCGAGGTCACATGGTTCCATCCGCTGAAGAAGAGGGACATGTGGATCATAGGCTCCGAGGAGAAGGTCTATGCGGATTTCCTGGAGCAGATACTCGTCCGGTACCCGATCAGGATCGGGAAGGAGAAGGTCGTGAGCGAAAAGGAGATTAACCTCGAGATTCACAAGAACGAGCCGCTCAGGGAGGAGCTGCTGAGCTTCTGCCAGAGGGCGGAAAGCGGGCAGGCGGACGGCTCCGAGGGCGAGGAGACGATCACCAGGATTTGCGAGCTGTGCCTCGAGTCGGCCAAGACGGGGCGCGAGGTCAAGGTCAGGCCGTGATTCGGATGGAGAAGGCGAAGATTCACGCGAACGTGCAGATCGGCAGCAATCACAGCATCGGCCCTTGCTCGATCATTGGCGAGCCTCCCCGGGGTAAGAGGCCAGGGGAGCTGAAGACCGTGATAGGGAAGAACGCCACGATCAGGTCCCACTCGGTCATCTACGCCGGCAATGTGATCGGCGACGGCTTCGAGACAGGCCACGGCATAATGCTCAGGGAGAACAACCGGATAGGTAATGACGTCAGCGTGGGAAGCCACTCCGTCATTGAGAGGGACTGCGTCATAGGCGACGGCGTTAGGATGCACAGCAACGTCTTCATACCCGAGTACACGAAGATAATGGACGGCGCATGGATCGGCCCGAACGCCGTCCTGACGAACGCCGAGTTCCCCAAGAGCGCACAAGCGAAGAAGTTCCTGCAAGGCCCTGTGATCGAGAGCGGCGCAAAGATCGGAGCCAACGCAACGGTATTGCCGGGTGTAAGGATAGGCTCTAGCTCGCTCGTCGGTGCCGGTTCGGTCGTCACGCATGACGTGCCCCCCGGCACCGTCGTTGTCGGGAATCCTGCAAAGATGACCAAGAAGGTTTCGGACTTGCGGTACGGGAACGGAGAGAAACCATATTAATCGTTTCTGGTCATATTTTCATGATGCTAGGGGGATGGAGATGATAAGGCTTGCGATGCCCGCCATGGCGGTTGACCCCGAGATGAAGAAGAAGGTACTCGATGTCCTCAGCTCCGGCAGGTACATCTTGGGGGACGAGACGTCGAAGCTCGAGTCGGAGTTCTCAATATTCGCCGGGACGAAGGCCGGCGCGGCTGTTTCTTCGGGCACGGCCGCCCTGCATCTCGCTCTTCTCGCGCTGGGACTCAAGCCCGGGGACGAGGTCATAACCACGACCCACTCGTTCATAGCGACGGCAAACGCCATAGTCCATGCCGGCGGGAAGCCTGTGCTCGTCGACATAGAGCCGGACACCCACAACATCGATGCCTCGAAGATCGAGGGCGCCATAACGCCGAGGACGAAGGGGATAGTCCCCGTCCACATCTATGGGCATCCGGCCGACATGGACCCGATCACCGAGATTGCGCAGAAGCACGGCCTGTTCGTCCTGGAGGACGCCTGCCAGGCGCACGGGGCGAAATACAAGGGCAGGCCGGTCGGTTCCCTAGGCGACGCTGCGGCGTTCAGCTTCTTCCCCTCCAAGGTCATGACGGTCTGCGGCGACGGGGGCATTGTGGCGACGGGCCGGGAGGACGTCGCTGAAAGGGTGAGGATGCTCAGGAACCAGGGCAGGGCCGAGGGAAAGAAGTACGAGCACGACGCCATAGGGTTCAACTGCAGGATAAGCGAGGTCGCATGCGCCATCGGCAGGCTCGAGCTGAAGAAGGTCGCGGGATGGATAGAGAGGCGAAGGGAGATAGCATCGAAGTACGGGAAGCTTCTTGAGGGGGCGGTGAATTGCCCGGCCGAGAAGGGCTATGCCAAGGCGGTCTATTACGTGTACACGGTGACGGCCGATGACAGGGACGGCCTCAAGGACAGCCTGAAGAAGAAAGCCATCGAGACCGGAATCTATTACCCAGTGCCGATCCACATGCAGCCGGCATACCGCGATTTCGGGTACAAGAGGATGCCGGTGGCGGAGGACATCGCAGGCAGGATACTCTCCCTGCCGATGCACCCCTTTCTTAAGGAAGGGGATATCAGGCGGGTGACCGATGCCGTTTCGGATTTCTACGGCTCTTGACGCCAGGGCAGCAATATTTGATGTTGGGACGCTATCCTTCAAGCAGGCCGAGATAGAGCGATTCGAACCTGCGGATGACATTCTTCCACAGGTATTTCCTGACGTCCAGGACGTTGTTCCTGGACATCCTGGCATACAAGCCCCCGTCTCCCAGAAGAAGAGATATTTTCCCGGCCATCTTCTCCGTTTCGCCCGGCTCGACCAGGAAGCCGTTCCTGCCGTCTAGCACGATATCCCTGGGACCGCCCCTGTTAACCGCGACAATCGGCAGGCCCTTGGACATGGCCTCAATCAGGACCCTCCCCCTCGGCTCGTCGATCGACGGGAAGACGAAGACATCCGACCTTTCCATTTGCCTCAGGACTTCCTCGTTGGGCAGCTCCCCCCTGAATTCAACGGCATCGGCAAGCCCGAGCCCATCGACCATTCCCCTTATACGCACCTCTTCCGGCCCCGTGCCTATGAGAACCAGCCTCACCCCCTTCAAGCGCTTGGACAGAAGCCCCATGACCTGCACGAGCATTCCCACGTTCTTGAACCACACGAACCTCCCTACGAAAAGCAACCTCCTCTCCCCCGACTTCCTCAGGGTCTTCGGCTTAAGTATATCGCTCTCGTAAATGCCGTGCGGCAGGACGGAGACCCTGCTTTTCCTGCTCAGCGCCCTTATTCTTTCCACCATGGTGTTGCTGTTTATCGATATCACATGGGACGATCCCCTGAAGATTAACATGAGCAGCAGCTTCCGGACAGGGCCCAGTGAATCGAGCGGGCCGATCCTGGAGACCCTCGTCACACACGGCTTCCTCAATATCTTCGAGGCAATCACGCCAGCGATGCCGTTTGAGCCGTCGGATATGTGCGCCTCTATGATGTCCAGCCTCCTCTGGCGAAGTATCTCCCTTATCAGCAGCATCACGTAAACGAGGAACCTGAAGTACTTGATGCTTGTGCATCTAATTCGCCTCACGGTCAGGTTACCCGTCCTCGTCACGCCAGGCCTTTCTCCCTTGCTTATCACCACGACTTCGTGCCTGCGGCTCAGGTTCTCGGCAAGCTCCACGGTGAACCTCTCCTCACCGCCGCTCTTGAATTTCGCGGAGGGAAGGTTCGTCTGCAGTATGCAAACCCTCAATTTCCTATGCATCGCAACCCACCGCCAGAATCATACGTATTTTTTAATGATTTAATTTAAGTATCGAATCCGGACGTTCAGCCCGCTCGCATGGCCGACTGGCGAACGGGAGATGCGAGGGAGGATATGGGCGGCCGCCGGTCCGGGCGCACCGGATACGGAACGACGCGAGCATGGACTTTTAAAGATTGGGGAGGTAGTTTATGCATGAAATTCTTCATAATAAACCCGCCTTATGATATAGAACGGTACATGGGCAAGCTGAGCAAGGTGGGATGGGTCTTCCCCCCGGCGGGGCTGCTCAGCCTGGCATCGTTCCTCGAGAGCAATGGCGTGCAGGTCCGGCTCTATGACGCGCAGGTTGCCACCACGCCCCTGGTCGAGGAGATCAGGAGGTTCAGGCCGGACATGGTCGGGATAACGTGCACGACCGCGCTCGTCTACAGCATGAAGCACACGGCCAAGCTAGTCAAGGACAACTTCGACATCCCCGTCGTCGTGGGCGGGGTGCACCCGACGGTCATGCCGGATGAGACCCTCGGGGATCCCAACGTCGACTTCGTCGTCAGGGGCGAGGGAGAGATAACCACATACGAGCTGCTGCGTGCGCTCAAGACCAAGAGATACGGAAGAATCCTGGGACTATCCTATACCGCTAACGGAAAGGTGGTGCACAACCCACCGAGGCCCCTGATCAAGAACCTCGACGACCTTCCGTATCCGGCCTACCACCTCATAGAGTTCGACAAGCTGAGGTCGAGCCCCGACCTCGATTTCGGGTCTAGGATGATGGTCGTTTACGGGTCCAGGGGATGCCCCTACAACTGCGTGTTCTGCGCCAATCGGATCCTGACAAACAGGAGATGGCGGGTCAGGAGCGTGCATAACCTGATGGGGGAGATAGACCTGCTGATCAACAAGTACGGCATCAACTTCATCATGATGGGGGATAACGATTTCACCGTGAACAGGGAATGGGCAATGGAGTTCTGCCGGGAATACATCAAGAGGGGATACAGCCATATAGGATGGGAGGCGAACGTCCGGGCCGACCAGGTCGACGACGATCTGCTTGCGCTGATGAAGAAGGCTGGCTGCAGGCTGATATTGCTGGGTCTCGAGTCCGGCGTCCAGAGGATCCTCGACATGATGAACAAGCAGATCACGCTCGAGCAGGCCGAGACCGCCGTGAAGAAGATCAAGAAGGCTGGCATGCTTGTGAGGGCCAGCTTCATACTGGGGATGCCAACGGAGACGAGGGAGGAGAGCCTGCAGACCATAAGGTTCGCGAAGAAGCTGCCGTTGGACCAGGTCAGGTTCGCCGTTGCGACCCCTTTCCCGGGGACGGAGCTTTTCGACATGGCGAAGCAAGACGGAATGGGGGAGATAGACGACTGGACGAAGTTCAGCCTCATGGTGGGCTACACGGGGCATGACCCCGTGTACGTCCCGCATGGAAGGGCGGCCGAGGAGATCAAGGCCCTGCAGAGGAAGGCGAACCTGGAATTCTTCCTGAGGCCGAGGATAATCTGGTCCATGGCCAAGAGGATTAGATCGTTCAGGGACGTCAAGAAGATGGCAAGGGGTCTGTACCATTTCATGAAGGCGACATTCCTCGTCGAGAGCGGGGATTCCGGGCGCATCGACCTTGCAGATTGAGATCAGGGCAGGCACCTCCGCCGTGCTCCCCCCCCAAGAATAACCAATAAAAGCAAGCGATAGAAGAAGCTTAAATAAGTGGTGACGGTGAAGGCGCTCATGCATCGGACACGGAAGAGGGGCGGAATGACGCTGACGATGAGGGAAGCGGCCGGTCAGCTGCTGCTTGGGAACCGCTTCTTGGTACCCGTAATCCTGGTAGCCGTGGCCGTGTACAGCTTCGGCTTCGCCCCCGAGGCGATCACGCCTGACGGCAGCACTTACATGCTGCTGGGCAAGAACATGATGCTCGGAAGATACCCAGACACCTTCTTCCACAGGATGCCGATGCTGCCGCTGGTTTTCGCATTGCTCAGCTCGGCCGGCCTGCAGATATTGTTCATCAGGTTTCTGGTGCCGCTCGCATTCATCATACTGGCACTGGCATCGACATATCTCCTCGTCAGGGAGCTGGCGGGGGTATGGCATGCCAGGCTGGCGACGGTCCTGCTGCTCTGCTTTCCCCAGTTCTGGAGGTGGGGCGCCAAGTTCCTCGTCGACATCCCGCTCCTCTCCTTCTCCGCATTGTCCCTCTACTTCATGCTCAGGGGGCTTCGTGACGAGAAGTACTTCCTGCACATGGGGGCCGTCTTCAGCATCGGGGTCCTGACGAAGCTCACCTTCTTCCTGGTGCCGCTGGCAATAATGATTTACCTGCTCGTGACGAGAAGGAAGGTGTTCCTCAACAAGCGTTTCCTGGCGGGCCTGCTCCTGCCCTGCATAGTCTTTTCAGCGGCTTTCCTTGCCGTGTCGTTATCCCGCAGCGCGGACGATTTCATGCAGATCAGCTTCCTCGTAGAAAGGTCCGTGGACGATGAGGCGCTGACGCCTTTCACGCAGCTGCTCACCGGGCAATACTCAGACATACTCAATCTGGCGAAGCTCGCGATGTTCCCGGTTCTGATCTTCCTGCCTTTCGGCGTATATGCGTTCATCAAGAGGAGGAAAGGATTGTCTTTGTTCTATGTCACCTTCTTGTCGCTGTTCTTCTTCTTCCTGTCTCCGGTGCGCCTCAGGCTTTACTCACCCCTGTACCCGTTCATCATGCTCTTCACGGCGGAGGGGCTGTCCTTCCTGCTGGATGGGATCGACAGCAGGCATGCGAGGGCGGCTGCGGTCGCATCCTTCTCGGTGCTTCTCCTCGTATCATTCGCGGATGCCCTGTTCCTGCTCTCCCTGGATTTCGGCATGAACTGGGGAATAAACACGCTTTCAAGCTATACCGGAGGCCTCAACGGCATGATAGCCAGCGAGTACATCCCCCACTACCTGAACATAACGAGCGACGTCGTCATCGACAAGGAATGGAGCGCGGGATTCTTCCGCGGGAACGGCTCGCGCAGCCTCCTTCAGAAGAAGTGCGTAGACTACGTCATCCTTTCCGTTTACGGGGAATTCGCCAGGAACCCATCTGAAGAAACGTATCATCCGATGCTCGGGCCCTTCGAGATAACGTTCATCGAGAGGCCCTATACCGGTGAAAGGGTCCCCCCAGACTTCACCTTCGGGTCGGAGCTCTACCGGCGGCTTGAATCCGACCCCGGTTACACGAAGATCAACGAGATCCGCAATCCGGACGGCCAGCTGGTATTCGTAATCTACGAGACCGGCCTGATGGCATGAAGTTCCATAGCAATGGAAGCTGATACCAATAAATAACCGCGGGGCAACTAATAGAATTGTACGTCGCTCAGGGTGATCCGGATCGTTAGGGTAATGGTTACTGGATGCGCAGGCTTCATAGGCTCGAACCTCGCAGAGGAATTGCTCAGGCTAGGCCACGATGTCGTGGGCATCGACGACATGTCCTCGGGCAGGCCCGAGAACATCCGGGGCATGGGCATGGAATTCCACAGGGGCAGCATAAACGACGCCAAGCTGCTCGCGAAAGCCATGCGGGACGTGGAATTCGTCTTCCATCAGGCCGCCATCGCGTCTGTGCAGTTCTCGATTGAAAATCCGCCGGCATCGAACCACGCCAACGTGGACGGCACCCTCAGCGTGCTCATGAGCGCGAGGGACGCGGGCGTCAGGAGGGTCATGTTCGCCAGCAGCTCGTCCGTCTACGGCAACTGCAAGGAGATGCCGGTCAAGGAGAGCGCGGCCCTGTCGCCTCTGTCCCCGTATGCGCTGACGAAGATGACTGGGGAGAAGTACTGCATCATGTTCAATGATGTCTTCGGCCTGGAGACCATAAGCCTCAGGTACTTCAACATATTCGGCAAGCGGCAGGACCCGGGCTCCGATTACGCAGCGGCCGTCCCGAGATTCATATCGCTCATGCTGAAGGGAAAGAGACCGACGATCTTCGGGGACGGCAGACAGACCAGGGACTTCGCCCACGTGCAGGACGTCGTCCAGGCCAACCTGCTGGCGATGCGCGCGCGCAAGAGCGCATGCGGAATGGCGTTCAACATCGCCTGCCAGCAAGGCACGACGGTAAACGGGCTCGTGGACGAGATAAACGGCATTCTGGGAACCAGCATAAAGCCGAAGCACGCCGGGCCGAGGCAGGGAGACGTCAGGGATTCGGTCGCCGACATCGC
This sequence comes from Candidatus Aenigmatarchaeota archaeon, assembly GCA_016934325.1. Classification (GTDB taxonomy): domain Archaea; phylum Aenigmatarchaeota; class Aenigmatarchaeia; order QMZP01; family JAFGSV01; genus JAFGSV01. The sequence continues at coordinate 28,840 of JAFGSV010000032.1, forward strand.
TCTGGCCAGGAAAGAGCTGGGATACGAACCGAAGGTCGGGTTGAGGGAAGGACTGGAGATGACCATCGAGAGCTTCAAGGAATAGGCTTCCCGCCATTTCCTGACGTGAACAATCGATATGTTATTTATTCCTCGAATCCAGTTCAGTTTATTGGGAGGGAGGTGTTTCCGATGAAGCCAGGCGTACTGGACATCCTGATATGCCCCGACTGCTCAGGCGGGCTGCTTGCCGAGGCCTTCTCCAAGGACGAAAACGAGATGGAGAACGGGATCCTGTCATGCAGGAAATGCGGCATGCATTTCCCGGTCATAAGCGGGATCCCGAGGATGCTTCCCCCCGGCATGATCAACGACTCTCTCATGGCGCGTTTCCTGGACGAATACGGCGACAGGGTCCCGAAGGGAATGCTCGGGACCGGCGGGAAGGCGCCCGGGGAGCTCAAGAGGAAGACGAGCGAGTCCTTCGGCTTCCAGTGGAACGCGTTCCCGGTCATCCGCAAGGAGCATGAGCAGACCTTCCTGAATTACATAGCGCCGCTTAAGCCCTCCTTCTTCAGGCACAAGCTGGTGCTCGATGCGGGGTGCGGCTTCGGACGTCATACCTACTTCTCCGCAAAGTGGGGGGCAGAGGTCGTGGGGTTCGACCTCAGCGACGCGGTGGAGGCCGCGTACAGGAACTGCGGCAGGATGCCAGGGGTCCACATAGTCCAGGGAGACATCTACAACCTCCCCTTCAGGCGCAAGTTCGACTTCATCATGTCCATAGGCGTGATTCACCACCTGCCCAAGCCCAAGCAGGGCTTCATGCGCCTTGTCGGTCTCGCGCGCAAGGATAGTGACCTGTTCGTATGGCTGTACGGCAGGGAGGGGAGGTGGTTCAAGATCCATGTGGTCGAGGGGATCATAAGGAGGGCGACCACGAGGATGCCCCACAGGCTGCTGTATTATCTTTGCTACGTCCCGGCTTCCATATACCATTTCACCAACATGGTATATAATTTCCTGAACGGGCATGGCGCTTCAGGGATTGCCAGATACCTGCCATTCAAGGATTGGGCCAAGTTCGCTTTCAAATCCAAGCACCAGGACGCCTTCGACCTGCTGGCAACACCAGTCAACAACTATTACACAAGGGAAGAGGTGCTCAGATGGGGGCGCGATGCGAGGCTGAGGGATATCAAGGTGACGAGCCTGGACGGGAAGAGCTGGAGGCTCTTCGGCAAGAAGTGAGCGCTCTCCTCACTCCGTGATCATTTGCCTGCCTTGACATGGCCGGATACGGAGACGCTCATCCTGCCCTTCATGATCCTAAGCATAGAGTTCAGCATCCCGCTGGACTTCACCCTGAAGACGGTGAAGCTGTTCTCATGCGACATGCCTATCCTTCTCAGTTCGAACATGTCGCTGTCTGGCCCGTTGTCGCCGTTCATCGTGGTGACCGCACAGTCGAACCCGGCTTCGCGCACGAGCCTCTTGACCACGTCGTTGTAGTCGCGGCTCCCCCCGCTGGGGTAGCTGAACAGCTTCACCTCCTTCTTCAGCAGCTTCTCAAGGTCATGCTTGGACCCCTCGATCTCACGCTTCGCCTCGGACAGCGACACGTCCGCGAGTATGGCATGTGATGCCGTGTGCGCCCCGAAGTCCACGAGGCCGCTCATCTCCCTGATGTCCTTGGATGACAGGAAACCCTCGGAGCCTATCCGTCCCGAGATGAGGAATATGGTCGCGGGAACGTCGTGCCTCTTCAGCACGGGATACGCGTTCGTGCGGTTGTCCTTGTACCCGTCATCGAACGTAAGCACGACCGATTTCCTGGGCGGCCTCTTCCCGGACCCGGCCAGGCGCACGAAATCAGCAAGCGATATGATGTCGTAGTGCTTCGAAAGGTAGCTGATGTGCCTCTCGAAGTTTCCCTTCGACAGGATGGCGGCCTCGCCCCCACCAGTTGCCTCATCGGGCCTTATCCTGTGGTATGTCAGTATTACGGTGCGGCTGCGCTTCAGCGACATGTACAATGAAAGGAGGCCTGTGTGGCAGAGGAAGATGCTGAGCAGCCGCTCAAGAACGAGGGCATTCCTTATCTCCATCCGAATAACCCCCTGATCCTGCCCTTGACCTTCCCGATTGCCATGCCGAGGGGATCCTCGAAGTTCAGGTCGGGGTCCGAATCGGCCATGGTCGCGAATATGGCGTCCCTTCTATCCAGGGCGCCGTCAAGACCGGCCTTCGTCGTGTTCGTCATGATTACGCTTCCGCTCCTCAGGTCCCGGAAGGACCTTTCCTGCAGCCCGGCGTCAAAGAAGGAATGCGAGCTGCCTGCAATCACGCCGCCGCACCCGAGCCGCCTCGCCAGGGCCTTCGACGCTTCCAGTACGGACTTCCAGGATCCGGCGTCCCTGAACGGGACCCTGTAATCGACCAGCAGCAGCATGTCAACCCCCTTCGAGGAGAACCGCCTGACCACGAAATAGGCCGGCGATTTTCCAGTCGTGGAATACAGCCCGTATTCGAAAGGGGAATCGAAGAAGCGCCACCTGAGGAAGCCTGTGGAACGTGAGAACTGAAGGGTGTCCTTCCACGGCACGTCGTGCCAGTGGCCGATCCTGGTCAGCAGCCTGAATTCGCGTCCCTCAGCCCTGACGCTCTCCGGGAATGGCGGCCCGCCCTTGACGGCGGCCTTCCCCTTCCCTCGGCCCGCTAACGCGCTGAAGAGCAGGATCATGGGAACCCATTTGGAGCTGAACCATATATAGAGGCGCACCTTGCCGACGATCCTCACGCCCAGGCGCTTCCATATCTTCTGCGCAACCTCGGAAACGCCTATGGCGAAGTAATCCCGCCTGTCCCTGATGGTCTTCATCGCGAGGGCGGCGCCCCCCGCGCCCCTGTGCTCTGGCAGGACGAAGTAGTCGCATCCGAAGTAATCCCGGTAGGCCTTCCCGTTATAGCGCCAGTCGCATGGGTTCAGCAGGGACTGCCCGACCAGGGTACCCTTCTCGTGGAAAAGCAGCACGTATGGATGCTTCTTGTCGCGCAGGGCCGGGTTGTCCACGTACTGCCAGAAGAAGCGCTCCTTTACATCGCGCCTCGAAGGGAAGATCATGCTGTTGAAGCGGATGAAGCCCTCGACATCCTTCCTGCTGGACAGGTTCAGCATGGAGAGCCCCATTCAGGAACCACCCCCGCGCTTCTTCATCCCCATCAGTGTCCCCGTGAGTTGCGCCAGCTGCTTCAGGGTATGGATGGCCGAGAACGGTATGATCATCAGGCCCGCCCGGATCTCGATGCCCTTCTTCACATAGAGCATGAAGAGCAGCAGGACCTGCGCGAGCGCAAGCAGCGCGAAGGCGGCGTTGACGAAAGAGAGGAGGATGAAGGCGATCAGCAGCGGCATGTACGAAACCCTCGCGTAGTATCCCGGTCCCCTCAGGTCCTTGTGCTTCGAGTAGAGCTGGTTGTAATGCTTCCCGTAGTTGTACCATTTCCTCAGCACGCCTGCCAGCGTCATCGGGTGCCTGTGATGCACCCACAGCCTGGGAGAATACACGAGCTTGTACCCCTTCTTCATCAGCCTGAAATTGAAGTCCGGGTCCTCCCCGCTCGCGCTCCTGAACGACTCGTCGAAGCTCATGCCCTTGATCGCGCCCTTCTTGTACATGATGTCCATGGTGGCCACCGACCCGATCAGCCTGTCCTCGCTCGGGCATGTTTCCCCCATGAGCAGGCCATCCAGCGCCCTGGACACCATGCTGCGGTCGGGGCTCCTTCCGGGCCCCCCCGCCCCGGCGATCCCCTTGGGCCCCAGCAGCCGCAGGGCCTCCCTCGCCCAACCGGGCGGCAGGACGACGTCGGAATCCACGAACGCCACATAGCTTCCCTTGGACATCCTGAGTCCCCTGTTCCTGGCCGAGGCCGGGCCGCTGTTCTCCTGCCTCACGTAGCGGACGCGCTTCCCGTATTTCTTCATGATGCCGGCGGTCCCGTCGGTGCTCCCGTCATCCACGACTATGACCTCCTTCCTGATCCGCTGGGCAAGAACGGAATCTATGCACATGCCTATGTTCCCGGCCGCATTGTAAGCGGGTATTATGAATGATACGGTGCCGTCAGACATAAGGATCAAGCGCCTCCCAGGATAATGTCAAGCTCCTTATCCAGGTTCTTCGCGAGGTCGTAGCGTTCCAGGACCCTTTGCCTGGCCTTCCTGCCCATCCTCTGGCGCAGGTCCACGTCCTTTGCCAGCTTCACAATCTTCTCCGCCAGCACCTCGGCATCGCGCGGCGGGACGAGGAAGCCCGCGTCATGGGTCAGGTACTCCGGCACCCCGCCGACCTTGGTGGCGACCGTGGGCAGGCCCATGCACATGGCCTCCATGAGGCTCCTCGGCGAGGCGTCGTAGAGCGAAGTGATCACGAAGATGTCGGCCCCTTTCAGCATGCTTGGGATGTTGCCCACGAATCCGAGGAAATGGACGTCCTTGTCGGCCATCTTCTCAAGAGCCGGCCTCAGGGGGCCGTCCCCGCATATCACGAGCCTGAGGTGCCTGATATCCTCCTTCGCCAACGCATAAGCCTCGAGCAGCGTGACAGGATCCTTTATGTCCACGAGCCTGCCGACGAATATGAGCTTGACACCTCCGATCCTAGACATAAGGTCGTCCACCGCGATATTCTCGGGATTGAACGCCTCGGTTATTATCCCCTCGTTCACGCCCATTGTCTTGTCGGGATTACCAACGAAGCGCATGACGTCGCTGTTTGCGGCGATGACGTAGTCCAGCGGGCGTATGAGGATTCGCTCTGCCCTCTTGATCAGCCACCTCTTAAGAAAGTTGCCGGCCGTGTTGTACCACAGGTAGTAGTACTTCAGGATTATCCTGGCCCTGGTCACCCAGCCCGTGATGAAGAGGACCGGCAGGGAAGCGGCCCCCACCAGCCTTATGACCCCGAGCTTCTGCCTCCAGGCGAAGTACAGCAGGACGATCCAGCCGAATGCGATGTAGAGGAACCTGTTCCTCATCTTTATGTGGCTGCAGTTGCTCGGCATCTGGTGCTCGAAGGACTTGGAGTCGTGGCTGAAGACCAGGACCTTGTCGAACCTCCCCGCGTACTTCCTGATCAGCAGCAGCTCCGAGACCTGCGCGGCGTTGCCTCCGGCCTTCCCGATGATGCCCTGAATGGACCCGTGGAAGCTCAAGACGATCCCTGCGTTCATGTCAATCATGCATCCTAATATCACTAATATATTGGCTTTCCTGCCTCTTCAATCCCTGCCCTCCAGCATATCCCTGAAAAGCGAGTAGTGCTTCCCGGCCGCCTTCTCCTGCGTGCATTCAGACTCGACGAAGCGCCTCGCGTCATCGCCCAGCCTCTTCCTGAGGCCGGCGTCGTTCATGAGGGCAAGTATGCCGTTTCGCAGGGCGAAGGAATCCCTGGGCCTGACGACGATCCCCGTCCTCATGTGCTCGATGGGGAGCCCAATGTCGGTGACAATGCAGGGCTTGCCGGCGGCCATGGCCTCCAGCAGCGACGTGGGAAGGCCCTCCGAAAGTGAGGAGATGACGAAGATGTCGGACACGGACAATATTTCAGGTATGTCGTGCCTGAACCCGGCGAATATCACCCTGTCCATGATTCCGAGCGCTTTTGCCTTATTCCTCAGCTTCTCGAGCTCCGGGCCCGAGCCCACAAGCAGCAGCCTTGCGCATTCCCCCAGGCCCGCGAACGCCTCCAAAAGGTACGCAAGGCCCTTCACTGGAACGAACCTCGCCACCGAGGTTATCACGGTCGAATCGCCTAACCCCAGTTCGCTCCTCTTGCTGCGGGCGCTCACCCTGACCTGACGGAACCTGTGCACGGGGAAGCCCGTCAGGATTACGTGCCCGTTGTCAAGCCCGAGATTGAACAGCGCCTGGGCGTTCCTCTTCTCTCCACCGGAATGGAACACGACGGCATCCGACCTGCCGAAGACGAGCCTCTCGAGGGCGAATAGCAGCTGCCTGAGCGGGAAGCCGAACTGGACGAAGCCTATGCCCGCCGGCCTGTAGACGGACCTCTTCCCCAGGATCCGGCCGAGCAGCAGCCCGGCGAACCCGGAGACAATGCCATTGGAGTAGAAGATGTCGGCGCCCCTCCCGATCTTGAGCGCCTTCAGAAAAGAAAACTTGTTGAAGCTCGGGTTCCTCAGCCATTTCCCCCTGAGCCATGGCACCCTGTGAACCGTTATGTTCTTGCCGACCCACTCCAGCTTGCGCGTGTTGCTGAACCTCCTCGTGACGATGTCCAGCTTGCACAGCTTGGAGAGCTCGGGTGCGAGGTCGTTGACGTAGGTCTCCATCCCCCCGCTCGGGATTGGGTCGTCCCCCCGGTTGCTCCCGAAAGGGTATTCCTTGGACCCGAGAATCACCACCCTTATCATAATAAGAGTTTGCCGGCAGGAATAAATAAAAGGCTAGCGATGCTCAGCCGTATTCCCGCCAGCTGTGCTTGCAGCTGGTGCACCTGTAGAAGAGCGTCGGCGCCTCGTCAGCGCTCCTCGTCTGCTGCACCCACCATACCGCCTCGTTGTGGCCGCACTTCGGGCACGGCGCCTTCGTCTTGGGCAATGCTTCCTCGTTCTTCTCTATCACGACGACGCTGTCCAGGGGATTCTTCTCCACCCTCTCCGATATCTGCAGCGGCTTGTACTTGTCTGTCTTGTATCCGCATTTCCTGCACGTGAGCACCTTCTTCCCATCGTCGTTCTTCACGACCAAAGCCAATTCGCATCTTGGGCAAAACTCCATCATATCAACCTCCTGCCATAGTATATGGCAGCGACGACGGCGACCGCTGCCAGCACGAAAATGACGTTCGGCAAGACGTACTGCATCATGCCGATCTTGACCCATCCCAGGTAAGGGATTATCACGATTACCTTCCCGTGGACGTTCTCGGGCGGTATGTAGAACTCGAAGTCGAGCTGCCCGCTGTTCGCGTCGCCCTTCGTCTGGAAGGAGCCGTCCGGATTGATCTTGACGATCCTGTGGACGACCGGGACATCCCTGGTCTTGACGGAATACACTATGACGTCGCCCACCCCCAGATCGCCGGGAGCGACGCCCTTGAGCACCAGTATGTCCCCCTTGTAGAACACCGGGACCATGCTGTTCGACTCGACGGCAACGACCGGCATGTCCGTCGTCAGGGCAACAGCCATTCCCTGATTTATCCCCCAGGCCATCAGCACCCCGATGACCATGTACAGCACCGTTTCCTTTGTATCGCCTTTCATTCGTGACTCCCAATGCCGTGCGCGATCAGGTGCGCCATCCTGAGAGGCTCAGGGATGAACGACCTGGTGGATGACATCCTGATTATCTCCCTCGCAACGTCGGATTTGATACCCCTATTTTGGAACCATATCTTTTTAATCTTACCCGTCTTCGGGTTCTTGACCCCCAGCGGCCTGACGGGCCCTGCCTTCTTCGTGAGCTCCCATCTCAGGTCCGAATCCTTGAACCGGCTAAGCGCCAGCCTGATCGAATCGAAGTCGGGCCTGTCCCGGACGACGGCTATCACGGGGAGCGAAGTCCTCCCGTGGATCTCGTCCATGTCCACTATGTTGAACCCCCCGAAGGTCGTCCCGTCGAGCATTATCACCCGCAGCTGCTTCTTGTGCGGGGACCCGTTCACGGCCCCGATTATCTTCTCGGTCGCGTCGTTCCCGTCTATCTCGATGACCCGGCTTATCACCCCGTCGAGCCATGAGCCGCCCCTGCATACGGTCCCTATGATGTAGGTCTTCCTGTCGCCGAATCTGAACGGGGCATCGTCCCATCCGATTATCCTTATCTCGCGCTTCACCGAACTAATTCCCACTGCGCCCACTTTAACGTATTAACATAAGATTTGAGGCTTTTTCTTTAAAAGCTTAACCTTGATACTCTATTTCCTCAAGGCCCTCTTGAAGCCGCGCTGGAACTCCTGCGCTCTGTCCATGATGATCTGGTTCGCGTCATGGAGGGTCTTCTTGGGGTTTGCAGACCTGACGATGAGCTCGGGCTCAGAAAGGTAAGGGTGCTTTATCATGTATGACGCCTGCTTCGCTTTCGCTAGCCATGCGTACTCCGACAGTAGGTTCAGGAAGGTGTGCGACTCGCCAGTCACTTGCAGCTTCAGCTTGTCACCTTTTTTCTCCAGTACTTTGAGTTCCATAGACTAAATATAGACGGTCGTGGTTTTATATATGTTTTCACGGCTTCGTTACAGTCAAGACAGCTAACGAATCATTTATTATATATAGTTAATTGATTATCAATATAAGCCAGTTTTTCAAATTCTTAACATGTTCCTGAATTCACGGCTTAGAACATCATCTTTTCGGGACGTTTTCATCAAGGTATCCCTGCCAGTACTGGCGATACTGCTGCTGACGCGGATACTAAGCGTTCTCGGGGCAGGCATCGACGTCGTCTACCTTATCTCCCCCGCCGATGTCGCCTGGATAAACGGGACAAACGACACCATAGCGTTCCAGTTCAACTTCACGGGAGACAACGCCACCGCCGACTGCCAGCTTTTCATCAACGAAACTGCCTATTACTCCGGCAATGTCAATGCCTCAACCAACACGACGTGGTACGCCAACGACACCATCACGGAGGGGTTGAAGATATGGCAGGTGAATTGCACAAACGGTACGGCGGCCAATTCGAGCATCCGGACAATCTATGTCGACCTGACCGACCCTTCGGTTTACCTCGTATCTCCAGCAAACTACATCAACACCAGCATGTCTTCCCTTGATTTCTGGTTCAATGTAACTGACACGCTATCGCCGACTATGAACTGCTCCTTGCTCATTAACGACACTTTCACCAACAATTATAATGAGACGACGTATAATGCGACGGAAACTCACTTCACCAATGACGTCTCCGAGGGAATGGGTCAGAACTGGACTGTGAACTGCTCTGACAAAGCGGGCAACTATCACCAGCCGGGTGCATGGAACTTCAGTGTTGACCTCACTAATCCGAGCATGGGCGACAAACTGATCAACCGGACAGGCTCTGTAATTACCAATACGGTCGTCTGCATCAACGTCACGGGGGTCTCTGACTCCGGCTCTGGTGTGGACAAGGTCTGGGCGGAGGTCACCTCCCCTAACGGCACCACATACAACATCACCATGTCTGTTAGTGGCCCTTGCAGCGGGGGAGCAAATACCTACTCTACCAATATTGATGTCGGGTATGCTTCAGGGACGTTCTACTACAACGCAAGCTGGGTAAACGATACCTCAGGCAGAGTGAATCCCAATACGACTGTTCAGAGCTTGGGTGTTTCTCCCGACACCAATGTTACATCGTGCAAAGTCCTTGATTTAGACAATACCCACTATACGCAAACCGCGAACATAGAGCCGGACGCCGATCCATGCATTAACATTACGGGGGAGAACGTGACCTTCGACGGCAATGGGTTCTGGATAAGGAACACCACCCTTAAGGGAACCGGCATCTACTCCAACCGGAACAACACTACGATCATGAACTGCAACGTGACGATGTCCGGTTCTTCGGGAGGATACGGCATCGAGCTGAGCAACGCGAACCGCTCTTTCATCCTGAACAACACCCTGAACGGCCAGTATTACGGATTGTACCTTAGCTCAAACGACGACACGAGGATAGAGAACAACACGGCCGATTCGAACATATACGGAATCTATCTCTTCCAAGGCTCGGACAGCAACGTGCTTGAGAACAACACGGCAGACTCGAACAAGTATCACGGAACCTACCTGAACTTGAACTCCGACAATAACACCATCAACAACAACACTTTAAACTCGAATGCCTACTGCGGAATACGCATCGAGTCAAGCTCCAGCAACATTATTGAAAACAACGACATCTGGAACTGCTCCTCTGCGGGGGCCTATTCCTGCATCTACATTTACAACTCCGATTACAACGTCTTCGACAGCAACAGGATCAACAAGAGCCACAAGTACGGGATAATATTATACTCTTTCAACATGGGCGGGCATTCCTCCAACAACGTCTTTAAGAACACGAACATGACGAACATAGACGGAACGGCCGTGTTCCTGGACGATGATGACTTAGACAGCGTGAACAAGAACAACACATTCCTCAACTTCACCTACAGCAACGAAACGGTGGATGCCTACTCGGTACTGATTAGGAAATGGCACTACAGGGCCTACGTCAAAGACGGTGGCGGTGCAGCCGTGCCCAACGCTTCCGTTGAAGTATACAACTCCTCCAGCGACCTTGTTGGAAACCTAACAACGGGTCCTGATGGTTTGACAGCGAAAGTGGAACTTGTTGATTATATAAACAACGGGGGGACGCAATATTTCCACTCGAACTTCACTGCCTATGCGAACAAGTCCGGCTATGTGAACGTAACGAATGAACATAACATCACGATCGAACACAACATCGTTGATGACGTATTTACATTGTACGTGCCGGACGATCCGCCAGACGTGGCGTCGCTCGACTACCCCGCTAACAACGCGAACCTGACATCCGTCCCCGTCGATTTCAACTTCACGGCATCCGACGACAGAAACGTGAGCAACTGCACCTTGTGGGCGAACTTCTCGGGCAGCTGGGAGGCCAACGCGACGGTCTACAACGTAGCCAATGACACCGAGACCAACATCTCCGTGGCTCCCACGGATGGATATTACGTGTGGAACGTCTTATGCTGGGACAACGCGACGTCCCCGCAATCGGACTGGTACACCAGCAACTTCAGTGTTACCATAGACGCCAACCTCCCAACCATCACCATAACCTACCCTTCCAACAAGACCTACTACAACGTCACCTACTTCAACTTCACCGCCGACGAACCCACCGACGCGTGCTGGTACAGCCTCAACTCAGGCGGCAACACAAGCTTCGCATGCGGCAACGACACCGCAATCAACACCCTGCCCGACCAGCCCAACTCCCTCGAGGTCTACGCCAACGACTCCGCCGACAACATCGGCGGCGGCACCGTCCACTACACCACCGACCAGACGGCTCCCGAGTACTCCGGCCTCATCCCGAACATAGCCAACCAGTCCGCATACGACCCCGCCTACGCATACCAGCTCAACTCCACCTGGTCCGATCCGTCCGTCATGCACACGGTCCTGCTCGAATGGGAGAGCAACAACTACACCGCAGCCAACGCCACCTCTGAATACTACTACGACATAGGCCCGCTGGCCGCCGGCTCATACGACTACCGCTGGTGCGGCAACGACACCATGGGCAACCTCAACTGCACCCCCATGTACACCTACACCGTCAGCCAGGCAGACGTCCTCATAACCAACCAGTTCGACGTGGCCTCGCCAATAACCTACGGCCAGCCCCACACCCCCTCATGCCACG
>JAFGSV010000002.1 GCA_016934325.1 Candidatus Aenigmatarchaeota archaeon
CCGCAGCCGCATTCCCAGCTGCCGCATCCCCTTCTGACCCTGATGGTGTTCAGCTTCGCGTTCTTGACGGCCTTCTCCAGCGCCGTCCTGTGCTCCTTGGAAATCGCCGAGCCCACGCCCACGATACCGTTGCCGTTCCCCACGACCGCGACGGCGGACAGCTTGAACCTCCTGCCGGACTTGTGCATCCTCGCCGTCATCTTGGTGGCGGTCCTCCTGATGCCGCCGCCCTTGCCGGGGGAGCCCCCTATGTAGATGATCTCCTGCATTAGGTCCGGTATCAGCGCGTCTATGATTTCCGGCTCGAGTATGAGATCGCCCTTCTCGAGTATCTCATCGAGGGTCTTGAACCTGCCGGCGAGGACATCGTTGCCGAGCTTGGTCTTGGGTATCCATTCCTCTTCCTTCTCCCCGAAGGGCTTCCTGCCTTTCCTTCTGTCCCAGCCCGTCGAGGGTTCCTCCTTCGCGCCCTCGGTCCCTGCCTGGACGGCCTCGCCCCTGACCTTCGCAACGACGTCCTCGACAGTCTCGGCCTCTTTCTCCTCGCCGCTGACGGACGATCCTTCTGCCTCCTGGGAACCAGTCTCCGATTCCTCGGGCTGCTTCTGCTTCTCTTCAAGCGGCTTCTCCTTGGCGGCGCGCGCCCTCCCCTTCTTGTCATCGGGTTCCTTGGACGGTTCCGGCGCGGCTTCCTCGTGCTTCGTCATTTGTATCTCCTTCTGCGCTCTATAGTCTCGAATCTTGTCATGACCTCGCGGGCATTTGAATATTTTTGTACGTATGTCTTTATAATGTTTTTCCAGACCCTGGCCGATATACCGTAATGTGTCGACGTCAGGGCCTCAAGCAGCAGGAATAGGTCCGTCGCCTGGTCCTCCACCTTCCCCGACACCTTCCCCAGCCCGAAATCTATGAGGAATATCTTCCCGTCCTTCAGCAGCATGTTGCTGGTGGTCAGGTCTCCGTGCACGATATCAGATGAATGCAGGGCGGCGACCATAGTCCCTATCTTGCGGGCCGTCGCGTCCTGCTCCCGCACGCCCATGCCACCGAGGGCGTCCTTGACCCGGACGCCGTCTATGTAATCCATCTTTATCATGTGATCGTCAGTCAGCGCAGCGCAGGGGGTGTCGATGCCGCTGCGCCTGGCCTTGTCGAGCAGCCTGACCTCGAGCTTCGACCTCCTTCTCCGTATGGTCTCGTCAAGCTCGGGAATCCTGTAGCCCTTCTTCACCCTCTCCTTCACGAGGCTGCCTTCGGAGTCGAGGTACAGCACGGCCTCCGCGCCCCTCTGGATGATCCTGCCCTTGGTCATGCACTTTATTATGGCCTTTGTTTTAAAAATCGGTGGCCCCTTCCCTCAGCATGGCCTCTGCCATGCCACGTTTGTGCGTTCCAGGCTCATCGATAGTTCTTGAGGCTCTTTCTGACCGGGGCTGACGGCAGAAGGAAGCCGTCCTGTCCAAACAAGGTCTTTTCATCCAGGAAAACTCTGTAGCCGTTTTTCGAGTAGAAATCAAGGGTCGGGCGGTATATGTGGGATAGCGCATTGACCTTCCATTCCCCGCCAGCTTCTGCGAGCTTGTCATAAGCGAAGTTTTCCAGATCCCTCAATAGCAGGCTGCCGATGCCCAAGCGCTGCTCCGATGGCTCCACATAGAGGTTGAATAATTCCGGGCCACGGCCCAGCAGTCCTTTCCCCGCTATATCGATTGCCCCTGACCCCACCGCCTTTCCGTCCTGGCCGAGCGCCACGAGATGCTTCTTGGAGCCGAATTGCATCTCCTTCTTCCATCGCTCTACGCGCTCCTGCCAATGCCGGGCGGCATGCTCGCTCGCCTTCCTCATCTCTCCCGCCAGGGGGCGCTCCGGGAGGATTTCAGGGTGGCCCAAGGACAGAGACGGGTCGAGCTTGATTTCCTCGGCCATCTTCGAATAGCATCGGGCGATTATGCCCACTATCTGCTTTCCGAACACGGCAGGGTCCTTGCGGTATTCCATGATCTCGCATTGCATAATCTGGAAATGGCTGTAAAAATTTATATACGCGAGGTCCTGGCGATTTCGGCGATCCGGCCGCCGCCACCTCCGGCGGAATCGCGGTTAAGAATAAAAAATTATCTGCCATTACTACATTGTGGAGTGGTCGCCATGAGAGGAGCCTCTGTCTTATTCATCGCGCTGGGATCGCTGCTTCTGGCGTTCTCCCTGTCCGTGCCGCAATCTGCGGCGTACGTGGCGAGGGGGGAGCCGGAAGCTCTGCCGTCGGTCATAGTGAAGCCGAGGTTCCTGAACACGTACCACGGAAGCCCCGTCGTGGGCGAATTGCTCATAATAACCGATGAACCGTCGACGTACAGCATCAGCATAACGGGCGTGCCAGCCGACTGGCTGGGCTATTCCTCGAGCGTGCACGTCGATTCGCAGGAATCCGTGCTGTACATGATAAATCCAAGGGACAGCGGCGATTACTGGCTTTCCATCGAGGTGAGCGGCTCGGGAAGGGTCATTGAGCTTGAGCAGAGGCTTTGGGTTGGCAGGAGCCAGGCTAAACCCATGTCTGACGGCGGCGCTGCCGCAGGCGACGGAAACGGCGGGGGGCTCACCGGCATGTTCGCTTACTCCGGGCAGGACGTCGCGCTGCTCATATCGGCCGGCGTGTTCATCGCGGCCATCATCACCGTCTTCCTCGGTTTCAGATTCTTCAAGGAGAACCTTTACCCGGGGACGCTGGCGGCGTGAGGCGGAAGGTTTAAAAAATTTACTACCAATTGATAGATATGAACACCAAATGGATATTCCTGGCGCTGGTGCTGTTCGCGCTCACGGCGAGGCCCGTGGACGCTTATTACGGGGCGAACCTGCAGGTATCATCCGCATTGATCCAGTTCTGCCCGTGCGACATGGTGTCGAGCGACGAGATCTCCGTCAGGATATCGAACTACGGCAGCCACACGGACACATACTCGTTCTCCCTCGGGCTCCCGAAGGGATGGAGCGGTTTCATAAAGCCCAAGGTCACGCTGGCATCGGGGGAATCCGCCATCATCGACCCCGTCTGGGTCACCGCTCCCTGCGGGTCGGAGGCGGGCGAATTCAAGGTCACCGTGGCCGCCAAATCGGCGAGCTCTGGGAAGGAATACTCGGAAGATCTCGACATCACCGTCCTGTCCTGCTATGACGTCGGGATAGAGAGCGAGGGATACCTGCGCACGTGCAAGAACGAGGGCCTTGCGGCGGAGGTCACGATAGCTAACATGGGCAAGATGGACGACAAGTACATGATCTCGGCCTCGCCCGAATGGGTCATGGTGTCCCCCGCTTACGTGTCAATGGATGCCTGGGACTCGGAGACAGTCAGCCTGACCATCCTGCCGCCATCGGGGAGGATAGGCGTCGAGAACATAACGATAAGGGCGGAATCGGAGCTGTCGTATGCGGAGGCCGAAGAGGTCATCAAGCTGACCATCCAGCCATGCTACGTGTTCGAGGCGAGCGTCAGCCCGCCTTCAGACACCGTGTGCATAGGGTCTTCGTCCACTTACGTCCTGAACATAGACAACGTCGGCACCGAGAGCGACACGTACTCCATAGTCACCCCCAACTGGATCACCGCCGAGTTTGACTCCATCCGCATCGACAGCCAGTCGAGGGGGAGCGTGAGGCTGACGGCAGAGCCGACCACCAGGGGCAGGCTCGATGTCGTCGCATCCGTCTCATCGAAGAAGCACCCTTCTTCCGTGGTCGACGCTGCCAGCACAATCAACGCCGTTGACTGCAGGTCGGTTGCCGTCTCTCTTTCCGGATCGAAGGAGGTATGCAAGGGAGATGGCGCCAGCTTCGTGGCCAGGGTGGAGAACACCGGAACGGTGGTCACCTCCTATCAGCTGAGCCCTTCCGTGGGTGAGCTTGACAGGACGAAGGTGGTCCTCGGCCCCGGCGATGTCCAGAACGTGATACTGAAGATTGACCAGACCACCAAGGTGGGCCCCCAGGCCGTCAGCGTCCTGGCGTACGACGGCAACGTGTCGGACGAGGATTCGACCACGCTGAATGTCCAGAACTGCTATGACGCCGTCCTTGAAGTCGTCCCGGAGGAGACGGGGGCGTGCAAGGGCGATACTCTCACGATTGACGCTCATATCAAGAACGCGGGCGACCTCGAAGACGAATACACCCTGAAATACGGCGGGAAGGTCAGCGAGTTCGGGCTCGACAGCGGGGAGTCGCGCTCGGTCCAGGCCAAGGTCCCTGTGGATTATCTGTGGGGAAGCGACAACGAGGTCCTGTTCGTCCTGAAATCCGCGAACGGGGTCCACATCGAGCAGCCCGCCTCGATCGAGGTGCTGAAGAAGTTAGACTGCTATTCCGTAGGGCTCAGCATCGTGAACGGTGATGAGCTGAAAGAGAAGGAGGCAAGCCTGGCCATAGGCTACGGCGTCGCGCTGGAGCTGGCCATTGAGAACAATGGGCTCAGGGCGGACAGCTATGACATAATCGTCGACGGTCCCGACTGGGCCTACATCAGCGAGGATTCTTTCTTCCTCACGCCCCTGCAGCGCGAGGAGCTGTATCTTTACCTTTCCCCGCCCTACGAGGCTGAGGAGAGGGAATACGCCATCACCGTCATCGCCAATTCGGACCTGGCGCTTTCAGGGGTCGAGATAAAGGCCACGGTCCAGAGGGAGCCATCGACAGGGCAAGTATCGGTGAACATAACCTCGGCGGAGAACGTCACGGATTTCTCATGGTTCCAGCCTTCGGGCCTCACCGGCCAGTTTCTGGGAGCCGAGGGGCTGTCGATCGAGGCCCTGAGCGTCGCGGCGATGGTCATTGCGGCGGCGGCGATCCTGGTGCTCAGGTTCGTCGTCTTCAAGTGATTTCTACGTGGTGCGCCGTGCGCACATCCCTTCCATGGGATATTAGAACCTATATGCCCGTTTCACGATAACAATATATACCAGGAAGTGAAATATTTATTACACTGATTTCCGATTGGGGGAAAGAACTAGACGCTTTGGATCGATTGGGGGATCGACTCGGAGCGCTTTGTACTTGGCAACCATTTCTAGTTGGACTTTTAATCATCAATAATTTCTAATTAAACTTGCAAGAGGGGTTTAAAAAATATATCGCTACTCCATTATATAATTTCGAGTAGCACAAATAAAAAATCTAAGGGAGGGAAAGATTATGGAATCGTTAGTACAACGCGTTTTCGAGAAGAGCTTGGCAGGCGAGGGAGAGCCTGTGGAAGCTCCACCTACACTCGAGGAGACCATCCAGGACGAGTTCGGACTGGACGTCAAGGAGGCCAGCATTCTGATAGTGGGCGCTGGCGGAGCGGGAAACAACATGGTGACGAGGCTGACCGACATGGGGATAAAGGGGGCCCAGACCGTGGTCATGAACACGGACGTCAAGCAGCTGTCCGTGAGCAGGGCCCAGAAGAAGCTGCTGCTCGGCAGGGAGATCACGAGGGGTCTCGGGGCAGGAGGATACCCGGAGGTCGGCAGGAAGGCGGCCGAGGAGTCCGAGAAGGACATCAAGAAGCTGCTGGAAGGCGTCGACATGGTCTACGCCCTGTCTGGCCTTGGAGGAGGGACAGGCACCGGAGCATTGCCCGTGCTGTCCAGGATGGCCAAGGAGATGGGGGCGATATCCATCGCCTGCGTGACCATGCCGTTCAAGATAGAGGGAGCAAGGATAAGGAAGGCGGAGGACGGGCTGCACCAGCTCAGGCAGGTGTGCGACACGGCCATAGTGATCGAGAACGACAAGCTGCTGAAGGTCGCAGGTGACCTGCCGCTGCAGGAGGCGTTCGGCGTCGCAGATGAGCTGATAGCCACGACCGTCAAGGGAGTGACGGAGACCATCGCCACGCCATCCCTTGTGAACCTCGACTACGCCGACGTGAAGACCATAATGCATTCGGGCGGCGTCGCGGCCGTGGGGTTCGGGGAGTCCAACACGGCTGACAGGGCGGAGGAAGCCATAACGAAGGCCCTGACCAACCCGTTGCTGGAGGTCGACTACGCGGGAGGCAGCGGAGCCCTGGTACACATCACCGGAGGGAACGACCTGAAGCTCGACGAGACGAACCTGATCGGGGAGTACGTCTCGAAGTTGCTGGACCCTGACGCCCAGGTGATATGGGGCGCGAGGATCGACCCGGAGTTCACGGGCAAGATCCGCGTGATAACCATAATCACCGGCGTGAAGTCCCCCTACATACTGGGACCGGTGGCAATGGAGGAGGAGCGGAAGGGCTTCTCACGCGAGCTCGGCATACCGATGCTTCAGAGGTAACGGAGGGACCTCCCTTTCCCTCCCACCTTCCTTTATTCTTAGTCATTCCTAGGTCCGGCTCCGGCCGGCCCGGGGGCTTTTTTTAGGCCCAAGCGATAATATTCATAATGGCGCACTTCATCCTGATTCACGGGGCATACGGCTCGCGCAACGAGAACTGGTTCCCATGGATAAGGCGCGAGCTCCACAGGCTTGGCCAGCACGTCCATACCCCGGAGTTCACGACGCCGGAGGGGCAGTGCCTTGACAGCTGGATGCGCTCGTTCAGGCATTGCCGCAGGTATATGAGGCCGGACACCGTGCTGATCGGCCACAGCCTGGGATGCGCCTTCATCCTGTCGCTCCTCGAGGGGCGGAAGAGGCCGGTCAGGGCGGCCTTCATGATTGCCGGGTTCATAGGGAAGCTGGGCATATCCGAGTTCGACGGCCTGAACACCACCTTCACCGATAAGGAGTTCGACTGGAGATCGATCCGCAAGAACTGCCTGAAGTTCAGGTTCTTCGCCAGCGCGAACGACCCTTACGTTCCCGTCGAGAAGGTCAGGCAGCTGGCCAAGTTCGTGAAGCGCAGGCCGCGCGTGATCAAGGACGCCGGCCACTTCAACGAGGAATGCAGGTTCATGCGGTTCGATGCCCTGCTCACGGAGATAAAGAGGCTGCTGGCAAAGGCCCGGGAGCCGAAATCCGCGGTTCCACGTAGCCGGAAGCCAAGGCGACGAACGCATCCGTAGTTATTCCCACTCTCTCAATATACTGCCTTTCGAATTCGGTGTCCAGCTTCTTCAGCGGGCCTCTTGGGGAATAGAGGATCGCATCCTTTATGTGGATGGCCGAATTCGCATTCGGCCTGTACAGCTCGGTGAAATAATAGCTGAGGCACCTGCCGCCGCCATAGCATCCGCACAGGAAGGCCCTTGACAGCCAATGAAGGTTCTCGGCCTCGTGTGGCCTCATGGGACTGGGGTCCCAGTTTCGCGTGAAGACGACGTAATCCACCAGGCCGTCCTCGGCAAGCCCGCTCGATGCGAGCGCGTAAGAAGGGAAATCATCTATGAGTGCCACGGGCATGGCGCCGCTCGCGGACTCCGCCGCCGCCCTCATGTTCATCATCCCCCGCTTCTCGGCAGCATCTGGAAGGTCCAAGTGTATCGCCTCCACCATGCGGTAGAACGGATGCACCATCAGCAGGCCTTCCCCGTGCAAAGGCGATCGCTTCGCATGATGTTGTGCATGCTTTCGGCAAGCCTGCGTGAAGAAGATGAAATCATCCTCTCCCAAGGCATCGAACAGGTCCGGGTTTAGCCTCGCCTCCCTGGCAAGCTCCTGCAGGAACCTCAGCTCCCTTGGCATAGTGAGTATTACCGGCAGGTTTTATATAGCGATGCATCGGCTTTCTCGAATGAAAAAAATGTGTGGATATGCTCAGTACATGTCCCTGTGGACGACCTCCCCCAGCACCCTCCTGTTCGTCCTCCTGGGCTGGGAGGCCGGGTATCCCATGGGTATCAGGGCCATGGGCCTGACATGCGTCGGCAGGACGAGGATCTCCCTCACCTTCTCGTCGTTGAAGGACCCTACCCAGCAGGTCCCTATCCCCTTCTCGCACGCTGCGAGCATGAGGTTCTGGGAGGCGGCGGAGGTGTCCTGGATGGAATAGAGGCCCTTCCCCCTCTCGCCGTACGCCGCCGATATGGTCCTCAGGTTGGAGCAAACGACAACTATGACGGGCGCCTGCGCTATGAAACCCTGCGCGTACGCGGCCTCGGCAAGCCGGGCCTTGGTTTCCTGCTTCCTCACGACGACGAACTCCCAGTCCTGGACGTTGCCGGCCGAAGGCGCATGGATGGCCGCGTCGAGGACCTCGTCAAGAACGGCATCCGGTATCTCGTCGGGCTTGTAGCTCCTCACGGATGCCCTGGACTTGATGCATTCTATCGTGTTCATGAATAATGATTGGGCCGCCAATTAAATAAAAACTTCACGCTCGTCGCCGTGCCGTGATTATGTACTCATGCATGGCTCTCGATGCATCCGCAGAAAATGCCATCCGTGAAATAGCATCCCTTCCCGCTCTCGGTCACGGCCAGGATGAGCTCCTTTCCGCCATGGTCCATCCTTATCATTATCTTCGAGGGCTCGCCGCTGCTCTCCTCTATTATCCTCTCAAGCTCCTCGTCCTCATGCAGGTGGTCGAGCAGGAAATCCTTGTCGGTGAGCTGCGCCTCGTATATGGTGAAGACGGCCGGGCTCGCGCATCCCTGGTCGAGGTCCCCTGACAGGAAGGGACTGTCGCGCATAGAGGCCGACATGTTGGCGATCTCGCTCATGTCCATGCCCAAGAGGGAGGTGAAGCCCTCGGTGGGGTCCGGGAATCCCTCGAAGAAAACGATGGCCGCGATGACTACGGCGATGATTATAATAAGGCCTGCGAGCTTGCGGGCATCCTTGAAGAACCCTGATAACTCGAGCTTGCTGAGCTTCTTCTTGATCTCGCCGTCCCATGCGTCGATGACGACCCTTCCGGGCCTCTCCCCCTGCTTCAGCTCCACGTCCCATTCGTTCCCTACCATCCTCGCCTTCGAGGCCTTGTATCCCGACAGCACGGCCTCGGCCTTCCTGATGGCCTCCTTCTCGGTCAGCGCGTGCGCCCCGCTCTTCAGCTTGTCCTCCAGGACCGCTACCTTCCTGAGCAGCGAATCGACGACGTCCCCGGGCAGACTGCCTGCCTCGTCATGGGTGATCATGCGGTAGGCGATCGCCAGCAGCAGAGAAACCGACAGTCCCGCGACCATAATGTCCAGCTGCATCATTTTCAGCATGCCCTTGCTGAGGTAAGGCACGAAGCCCGCCAGGGACAAGCCGCCGACCAGGCATATGGCGCCGGACATGAACCTGATGCCGAAGCCCAGCATGAACGGATGCTCCTTCATGTATCCCCGCATGGCTATGGACCCGCAGAACCAGATGAAGAAAAGGTAGAACGCGATCTGAAGGAGGTAGAGCATGGCCGGCAGCATGACGAGCAGGTCGGGGAGAACGGCTGCCATGCTAGACATGTCCATTAGGATAATTAGCATGAGACCGAATAAATAAGGAAGCCTTCCAGACCGAAACTAATTTAAAAAACCTTCGCTGCATATTAGATTGATGATGCCGGGTTCACGGCCGAACAGGGGATAGCATGGCGAGGATGTATTCGAGGAAAAGGGGCAAGTCGGGGTCCAGCAGGCCTTCGAAGAAGAAGGCGGCATGGGTCAGCTACAAGCCTGAGGAGATCGAGCAGATAATCGTCAAGCTGGCCAAGTCGGGCATGAGCCAGGCAGGGATAGGCACCGTCATCAGGGACCAGTACGGGATCCCCTCGGCCAAGGCCGTTGCCGGGAAGAGGGTGCAGGAAGTCATTCATGAGAACAAGCTTGCAGCGGAGCTGCCGGACGACCTGCTCAATCTGATCAGGAGTGCAGTCAAGCTCAAGGCCCATCTTACGAGGAACAAGCACGACCGCTACTCCAAGAGGGGGCTCGAGCTGACGGAATCCAAGATAAGAAGGCTGGCCAAGTACTACAAGAGGAAGGAAATCCTGCAGGAGGACTGGGGGTATGACCCCGAGAAGGCAAAGCTGCTCGTGAGGTAGGAGCCCTCGTTCTCATCCCCATCCTTATTGCTTCAGAATTCTCGATGAAGGTATCAGCGGTTCATGCAACCGCTCTCAGGCATCCTCGTACTTCAGGACGTCGAGGTACGTCTGGCCCAGCCTGGTTTCCTTTATCTCGGCGAAGATCCTGACCTTGTCGCTGGGTAT
The DNA here is from genome assembly GCA_016934325.1 of Candidatus Aenigmatarchaeota archaeon. Classification (GTDB taxonomy): domain Archaea; phylum Aenigmatarchaeota; class Aenigmatarchaeia; order QMZP01; family JAFGSV01; genus JAFGSV01. The sequence goes on from JAFGSV010000002.1 coordinate 10,112, forward strand.
GTCCTGCCGGCTCCTGACGACCGCCGAGCCCGTGTCATCGAACAAGACGTACCATACGTCGTTCCTCCCCCTGCTGGAAAGCTTTATGATGCCTTCCATGGTCACGCTCTTGCCTATGAAATCCTTGGGCGACTGCGAAAGGTCCGCAGTGGTTATGATCGAAGATTCCGACGGCGGCTCTGGCGGCTTCTCCATTTGCGGCTTCGCTTCCACGGGCGGCTCCTGATCCCCAGGTTCCTTCGCTTCCGCTGGCGCTTCAGCGGGCTCGGGTGGTTTTCCGGGCTCGGGCGATTCTGGCGGCTCCTCCTTCTGCACTGCGGATGGCGCCGGGGCGAATTCGGGCGACTCGCCAGCGGGCGGGGTGGCAAGGACATCCGGTCCCTCGTCCTTGGCCGGCCCATACCTTTCCTCGTCACTCTCTTCCGGTACTTCCGCGATGTCCTCGGGCCTCTTGGGCCGCGCTGCCTTCTTCTCTTCTTGCGCCGCCTCCTCGCCTAACGGGGGCCCAGCATGCTTGGCCTTCTCGGCCTTCTCGGCTTGCTCATCCATGGACTCCTCGTACTCATCGAGGTCGACATACTCTATCTCATCCTGCGGCCCGGGCTCCTCTGCGGCCCGCTTCCCTTTCGCCTGCGCCTTCTTTGCCGGCCGCCTTGCCTCATCGGGGGGCGTACCGGCCGCCTTCACGGCAGGGAAGGCCTTCATCATGTCCCCGGCATGATCGAGATCGACCCCCTCTTCCACTCCAGCATCCTCAACGGGCTGGATCTCCTCCTCCCCGAAAGGAGCCGGCGGCCTTTCCTCCTCATGCTCCGGCTTTTCGGGCATAACGGCCTCCTCCGCAGGCTCCCCGGCTTCCTTGCCCTTGCCGGCAGGCTTGTGCGCGTCCCTCTTGGATGCCCCCGGCATTATGGAAGCCTTTATCGATTCCAGGTCCGTCGGTCCGGTCTCGGCCTGGTCGGGCTTGCCTTCCTTCTCCTTCTCTTTGCCCTTCACCTTGCCCTTGCCCTTTTGCTTATCTTTCTCCTCGCCCTTCTGCTTAACCTGTTCCTCGCCTTTCTCCTCATCCTCGAAGGCGTACCGGAGCACACCGCCCGAACCTCCCTCGCCGCCTGCCCCGCCCGGGCCGGCTTCCTCTTCATGCAGGCGCTTGATCTGCCTCTGCTTCCTGAGTATGAGAATGACAATGAGGGCAAGCGCCGCTCCGAGGGCGACGAGCAGCAGTATAAGGACATCCTGGCTAATTTCGAACATGATTCCTAATTGGTAAAATTCCTTAAATTGATATCGCATGCGCAGCGGTGCCGGGCCCCGAATCCGGAAACGGGGCATCCATCCAGCCATTTAAAAAGAATGGCTCCAATAAAAAAGGGGATGAACGCATGATGGAAAAGCTCGAGGCGCTGGTCAGGAAAGCGAAGGCTGCGGGTGACGCCATAGCCGCGCAAGAGAACGAGATAAGGATCGTCTCGCACTATGACGCCGACGGGATAGCGAGCGCCGCGATCATGGTGAAGGCATTGCTCAGGGCGGGGAAGAGGTTCCATCTCTCGCTCGTCAAGCAGCTCGGGGACAGCGTCCTCATGTCCCTTGCGCAAGAGAAGAGGCATTTCGTCGTCTTCCTCGACCTCGGCTCGGGGCATCTCGAGGCGATCAAGAGGTTCCTGCCGGGGGCAGACGTCGTCATCATAGACCATCACCAGCAGCAGGGCGAGCTCGAGGGCGGCAGGATACTGCAGGTCAATCCCCTGGATTTCGGGGTGGAGGACGACATATCCGGATCGGGGGTGTCCTACATCGTCGCGAGGTCCTTCGGCCCTGAGAACAGGGACCTCAGCGGCATCGCCATCGTTGGCGCCATCGGGGATTGCCAGATAGGTTCGATTGGGGAGGAATGGGGCCTTTTCGGGCTGAACAGGGAGATACTGAAGGACGCCGTGGAGACGAACAGGATAAAGGTCACCAAGGGCCTCAGGATATGGGGCAGGTACACGAGGCCCATACACAAGGCCCTGGAATACTCCGTGGAGCCGTACATACCCAACGTAAGCGGATCGGAATCCTCCGCCGTCCAGTTCATGCAGGAGCTCGGCATCCCCCTCAAGAAGGAGAGCGGCGAGTGGAGGACCATGGCCAACCTGAGCGAGGACGAGCAGAAGAAGCTCGCTTCCGGCATAATAGCGGAGAGGGTCAACGGGGGGCACCCCAACGCGGAATGGATATTCGGTGATGTCTACGAGCTGCTCGACAAGGGGGGCGAGTGCAGGGACGCGAACGAGTTCGCCACCGTCCTGAACGCGTGCGGAAAGATGGGCAGGGGGTACCTGGGCGTCGAGCTCCTCCTCAACGTGGCGAAGGCTTTCCTTGAGGTGAAGTGGGTGCTGGAGAAGTACAGGAAATCGGTCGGGGAGGCCGTCAGATGGGTCTACGACCAGCTCGAGAGGCACAATGAGCAGGTCGTGAGGAAGACCGACAGCGCCTTGTACGTCCTTGCCGGTTCCAAGGTCAGCGAGCACATAATATCGAACGTCATAAGCATAGTCGAGAAGTCCTCGAACCCGGAAGTCCCCGTGTTCGCGTTCGCCGACGCGGAGGACGGCGTCAAGGTTTCGGCGAGGGCCAGCCATGAGGTGGTCGGGCGCGGCGTCAACCTCAAGAACGTCGTGTCCGAAGCGGCCGGGCAGGTGGGCGGCCAGGGGGGCGGCCACAGCGGGGCCTCGGGGGCCACCATACCGACGGGCAGCGAACAGGGGTTCATCAGCGCCGTGGAGGCGATCCTGCTGCCGCAAAGGAAGGAAACAAATAAAAGCTTGGATGATGATAAGAATATAAAACCTGGCCCGAATGATGTAGATTCGGAGGAGGATGCGGATGCCAGCGCCAAAGAAGAAGATAAGCAAGAAAGCGTCGGAAAGGAAGTGGAAGGGGAAGGACTGGTTCAGTATTTCGGCTCCTGACTGGCTCGGGGGCACGGAGATAGCCGAGACCCCGGCCACGGACTCCAAGGTGGTCATGGGCAGGGTCATAGAGGTGCCCGTTTCTGAGCTGACCAAGGACCAGTCGAAGTACTACATGAGGCTCAAGCTCAAGGCGGGGAAGCCTGCCGGGAACCAGGTCAAGACCAGGTTCCACACCTTCTTCTGCGTCAACGAGTACGTCATGAGGATGGGCAGGAAGGGCCTCGGGAAGGTGACCTTCTACGAGGACGTGGAGACCAGGGACAAGTGGAAGCTGCAGGTGAGCGTCGTCATAATCCTGAACAGGCGCGGCAACGCCGAGATAAAGAAGAAGATGAGGGCGCTCGCGAGCAAGATCATGCGCGAGAAGGCCAGGGACCTGGAGCACGGGGACTTCGTCAAGGCCGCCATGGCGGGCGTCTTCCAGATGAAGATAAAGAAGGGCGGCAGCAAGATATACCCCGTCAGGTTCTGCGAGGTCATAAAGATCGAGACCCTCAAGACCGGCGATTAGGCCATGCCCTTTGTGCTTACCCCGGCCGCTCACCTGTATTTCTTGCCGCTGCTCCTGTACTGCTTCGTCACTCCGTCCATGGTCGTGATGTCGAGCTCGTCGTCGCCGTCCCGGATATAGTTGCTGGTTAGGCTGCCGTAGTTATCCCTCCTCTCGGGCATGGCTTCCTCAACGCCTCTTCTGCTTTCCATTGCCGGGCCAACCGGGATCGCGCCCATGCCCTGCATGTGTTCAAGAGAAATGGTCACCGGGGCCTGCGTGGACGATGCCGCCTTGAACTTCCAGAGAAGCATGCCGTCGCTCGAGACCGCGTACATGTGGCAGTCCCAGCTGCCGAAATATATCACCCCGGCGGCGGAAGGCGCGGAGCTGGCGAACCCCTGGGTCTTGTATTTCCATAGCTGCCTCCCGTCGAGGTCAAGCGCATAAAGGTTCTGGTCGCAAGAGCACACGTAGACCCTGTCATCTGTCACGGCGGGATTGCCATAGATTATGTTCCTCGTCTTGAACTTCCATAGCAGCCGGCCAGTTCCAGCGTCCAGGACGTAGAGGTTGTGGTCGGAGCAGCCGAAATACACCCTCCCGCCTCGCGCGACCGGCATGGACGCGCAGGGCCCGAACGTCCTGTACTTCCACAGCAGCTTGCCTTCTGCCGACAGGGCGTATAAATTCCTATCCGTCGATGGGAGGTAGATTATCCCATCGGAGACCGCGACAGGCTCGACGACGTAGTCATCCGTCCTGTACTTCCACAGCAGCTTCCCTTGAGCCGAGATTGCGTAAAGGTTCTTGTCGAAAGACCCGAAGTATATTATCCCGTCGTCCCAGACAGGCGACGCTGATATCGAACCCGGCGTCCAGAACTTCCACAGCATCGTGCCCTTTTCCGCGTCCAGCGCGTACATGTTCTGGTCCTTCGAGCCGAAGTAGACGATCCCTTCCCTCACAAGCGGGGTGGAGTTGACTATGTCCCTGGCCTTGAAGCGCCAGATGAGCGAACCGTCAATGCCGAGGCAGTAGAGGTAGTGGTCGTATGACCCGAAGTATATCCTGCCGCCGGCTATCGCACACCCCCGGCAGATGCAGACCGGGCCATCGGTCCTGAACTTCCATACGAGCCTGCCCGTGGCCGCTTCGACCGCGTAGAAGTTCTTGTCGCAGGAGCCGAAATAAAGGACGCCGTCCTTGATCACCGGAGTGGCGCCGATGCTCCCGCCCTCGCCTATCCTGAAGATGGCGTCCTTCTCGTTCTCCCTGAGCACGGTCAGCACGTCGAAGAGCTCGAACTCGCGCTGTATGGACTGGTCCATGAAACCGCCAGTGCTCAGGCTGAAATCCTTGTCTATGTACCTCTCCATGGCCGATACTTGGCCTGGCGCTTTTATTAAACTTACTTCCCCTGTACAGGGTGTATATTTAAGGCTTTGCTCACATCTATAAGCATGGAATCGTCGGATCTCGTCAGGCTCGGGCTCACGGAGGGTGAGGCATCTGTCTACCTCGCGCTGCTCGAATCGGGGCCCAGCACGGTGGGACCCATAGTGAAGAGGGCCGGGGTCGCCTACTCGAACGTGTACGAGATACTGGACAGGCTCACCAAGAAGGGCCTCGTGAGCTTCATCATCAAGTCAAAGACCAGGCACTTCCAGGCGGCGGAGCCCACGGGACTGCACGAGTACATCGACAGGAAGGAGAAGGAGATAAGGGACGAGAAGAGGATCGTGGAGAGGCTTATACCCGAGCTCTCCCGGCTGTCAAAGATGCGTGGCGAGAAGCTGCTGGCCGAGGTGTTCACAGGGATGAAGGGCCTTCGGACCGTCTACGAGAAGGTTCTCGAAGGCTATGAGCCGGGCGATGACTACGTGTTCTTCTACGACCCCACCGAAAGGAGGGAGATCGTGGATAGGTTCTTCCTGGACTTCGAGAAGAGGATCTACAGGCCGCGCAGGATAATAATGAGGGGGGTCGTGAGCAAGGACTTCTTCTTCACATCCGACTATATGAAGAGGTCCGAGATGGTTAGGAAAGGGCTGTGGGACGTCAGGTACGTGGACTTCCCCTTCCCCGGCAACATAGACATCTTCAAGGACAGGCTGCTGATAGTCTCCTGGTCCGGGCCGATAATAGCGATACTCATCCATTCAAGCGACATATCAGCCAAGTTCCTGAACTACTTCGAATCGGTATGGAAGATCGCCAAGAAATGATCGGTCGCATTCGGTTCATAACTCAGTGCCCTTTGGTCGCGACAGCCACGGATATCCAGCACAGGCCCGCCAGCATGAGGAGAATGAACGCCGCAAGCAGGGCGATTGCGTAGGAAACGCTGGTGACGCCGATAGTGAGCTCGAGGTTGCCCATTATCCACGTCCCTGCCATCAGCAGCAGGCTTCCCAGCGCCCATACAAGCACCAGTTTGAGCTCCATAAACAAGAATGAGGGGAAAGTTTTAAATCCTTTCGATCTTCTTCCTGAAATCTTCCGCCTTGCCCTGCAATATCTCGACGGCCTTGTCAACGATGTAATCCGGATCCAGCCCGGATATGGATTCCACCTTGAATATGATCCTGCTCTCGTCCGCCTTCAGCTCGACCCCCTTGCTGTGCTCCATGCAGCTCCTGCACAGGTCGCACTTCGCCGGGTCCTTCAGCATGATCTTGTTCCCCTTGAGCGCGAGCACGCCCTTCGGGCACGCCCTTATAGCGTTCTGCATGTCCGTCTTGCTGCCCTTCGCGGTTATCACGGGGTAGAACTGGAAGCTTGCGTTTGCCGCATGGTGCTTGGCGTGGGTCTTCCCTATGCCGAGCCGGGCTACCGCCTCGAGCTTGACGCTCTGGCCCTCGAGCAGGTCGACGATCGATATGTTGGGGTCTGTGGGGGCCACCTTCTTGTCAGTGGAGACCAAGTCCCCGGAGACCACCAGCGCCGGCCCCTTCTTGTCAAGGATGAAGACCACCTGGCACGCCGGGCAGCCCTTGCCCTTGCAGGTGCATTCCTCGGTCGGGACGAACTTCTTGGGGTCGAACCTTATCGGGATGAGCCCGAGCCTGTGGGAAAGCACCTCGTCGAACAGGGCGGAATTGTTCTCGTGGATGTCCGACCACTGGACCGCCATGGTAGGCACATCCGACATCATTATCCTGCGCAGGCTGTTTGCGAAGGCGGGATCCGTCTCCTCAAGCAACATCTCCAGCTTCGCTCCCTTCTTGCTGAGAACCTTGACTCGCATGCATAACACCTTTTCTCATGTCGCCATTTGCCCACACCGGAATATCGGGACTTTGCGGGAATACAATAAATTATTTATCATATATATAAGTTTATTAGTTAAATCTATTCACCCAGCAGGAATTTAAATGTTGCTCTGGCGTGCGCGGGGGTACCCGAGCGGTCAAAGGGGCACGGCTAAGGACCGTGTGGCTTAGTGCCTTCCTGGGTTCGAATCCCAGCCCCCGCATATTCACTATCATAAAGATTGCGATTCTGGGCATCGGTTAGTGAAATGTCACCAATCAGCATAGCTGTCGTAACTTCTTATTTTTCGCCTTCTCCCTGTTCCAGCGTTCGATATTTGATCCATTCTTCTCTGCTCTCTTTTATTTTCTTCGTCCTTGATTTGTTGCTTCTTCAATGCAGACAGCTTTTGCCAATCATATTTCGTATCGAATTTTAAAATGGGGCTGTCCTCAGGGACCACGTTCACAGGCTTTTCGCCTCTTATTTTCCTAAATTCCGGGTGGCATATATCACAAATCGTGACATTGATCACATTTTTCTTAGAACTTTCAAGTTGTAATATGTCGCCGTACATGTCAGTCGGTACATATGTCGATCGGGTTAGGAATTCGTTCCCGCACCCGCAATGCACCGTGAATTCCCTGTAAGGTGGATGTATGCCCTTTTTCATGTAGACCATTTCAATGGTTTCAATTAGAGAAATTGCATGCGAAATTTTTTAAGTATTTCCTATCGTTGATTTGAACCATCCCCTGCCCCCGACCTGCATATTCAGTAAGTTATTCTTCAGGAAGTTATTTAACCTAATCGGCATGAGAGGTAACTGCTTTGCTGAATCAAGCTTAAATGTTTTTCCGCTAGATATTCTTAATGGATAGATTTAAAATAGAGGAATCAAATTTCGGGACATTGCAAGGTGAAGGAGTAGCTGGAACAGAAGTCAATAAAATCAAGCTGCTTGACCAGGAATATGGCAATAATATCGTCGTTTGTCCTTTCGGGGCCACCTGGGTCGGGGGCAGTTTTCGCGGCATCGATGGCGATCTTGGGGATGTAGTTCTGGGTTTCGATAATACTGGAGCTTACGAGAATGGGACATCATCCCAGGGGGCGACCGTGGGCAGATACGCGGGCAGAATCGGAAATGCGAGTTTCAAGCTCGATGGGGCCAAACATGAACTGACCAAGAACCAAGGTGAAAACAGCATTCATGGGGGGGCTAAAGGTTTCAACAAGCATTTATGGCATTGGACTGATAGGAAAGTGGGGGATAAATTCGCGAGTGTGGAATTTTCAAAACTGAGTCCCGACGGGGAAGAGGGTTATCCGGGAAATGTCTGTGCCTATGTCACCTACTTCCTGACGCCGAGAGGCGTTAAGATAAGGTATCGCGCCGTAACCGACAGGTCCACCGTGATAAACCTCACCAATCATGCATACTTCAACCTGGCTGGGACCGATGGGAAGACCGTGGATGGTCATATCGTTTGCATCGATGCCCCCCAATATCTTCAAACAGATGAGAACCTCATACCCACAGGGACGTTCCTGCCCGTATGGGGCGACAGAGATAATACGAGAGAAAAAGACCTTCGGGTTGATCTGAGGAATCCAATCATTATCGGCGATGCCGAATTCGATCATAGCTACGCCTTCGAGGATGACGGGGGTTGGCACATGGCCTTTCTCTATGACCCCGAATCCGGCAGGCTGCTCAATGCGCGGACTTCAGAACGGTGTATACAGTTTTACACGGGCAACTTTCTCGGGAAGGACAAGAATGGGACCCCGGACGCCGAGGGCCTGATCTACAAGCAGGGAGCATGCCTTGAGTGCCAGCGGTTCCCGGACGCGCCAAACCATCATGGCAATATAGGAGCTTACCGCCTGGACCTGGGTTTGCCTTATCAGAAAACGGATGTTTTCGAATTCACTGCTGCCCCTGATTTGGGCCAAGCATTGAAAAACAATTTTGAAAACTTCAGAATGGAATTGTAAGATTGCGGGTTTTATTTGCATCCCCTTTCCGACGGATATGGGATACAGCCATTATTTTCTGCTAAGTTATTTAATGGATATCCGACAAATAGGTTTATGGATTATTATACGATATCGGTTCTCGTATTCGTCGCTATCCTTGCGGTCCTGGTCTACTTGGACAGGAAGAAGTACAAGAGGGAGTCCATCTTCCTGCTCAGGAAGACGAAGAGGGGGAGGGGCCTCATCATCAGGGTAGGCACCAAGTTCCCCCGTGCATGGAAGGCCGTGGGATTCGTTGCCGTCGTCACGGGGTTCATCGTATCCATCTTCGGCCTGAAGATGCTGTTCGACAACCTCATCAACGCGATAGCGGCCAGGTCTTTGGTCCCGAGCCTGGCGCTGATCCTCCCATCCCCCACGGCGACGCCCGTATTCGGCTACGGTTACCTCGCGATACCTTTCTGGTACTGGATAATATGCCTCGCGCTGCTCGCCCTCGTCCACGAGGGGATGCACGGGATCTTCTCGGCCAGGGAGAATGTCAGGATCAAATCGCTCGGCTTCGGGATCCTAGCGGTGATCCCGCTCGCCTTCGTCGAGCCCGACGAGAAGCAGCTCGAGAAGAAGGGCGTCTGGCCTTCGCTCAGGGTCTTCGCCGCCGGGTCGTTCGCCAACTTCCTGCTCGCTGCATTGACATTCGTGATCATCGTATGGATGTCAAACGCGATATTCATAGCCGCAGGAGTATCTTTCGGGGCGGGCGGGGTCCCCCCCTATCCGGCAGCCAGGATAGTAGTAAGCGATATCCAGACGGTACTGGGCTCGCCAGTGAACGGGACCGATGATATCCTCGGGAAGGCGGAGCCTCTCGGGGAGAACGATACCATTGAGCTGAATACCGTCAACGAGACTTTCTTCCTCAGGAAGCACCTGCTGGTCGAGCAGCTGAACGGGAGCCCCGATACGATTGTCGCGTTCGCGGACTACCCGGCGGCCAGGGTCGGGCTCGAAGGGGTCATAATCGGGATCGATGACAAGAAGATCAGCGACACCCTCGATCTATCGATGGCCATGGAAGACGCAGGCCCCGACCGGCAGATAACCGTCAGGACGAAGGTGGGTGACGAGGAGAGGACCTTCACGATTCAGACGGTCACGAAGCAGATACCCTCCGGATACAGCCCGGACTCGCTGGACCCCTTGTTCGCCGCATTCGAGCATATAATCCCAGGCAGCATCGAGTTCTACCATTCGGCCGGGGAGGCATGGTCCGGGGTGGTCGGCCAGAGGACCGGGATCACATGGACCTACATACAGTACAGGATCGCGATGTGGGAATGGGTCTCGGAGAACTACCCGATGCTGGAGGAAAGGGCGGGCCGGCAGGTTGCTCACTGGGAGAGCAGGCTTGAATCATATCCGAGGCCGGGATTCATCGGCGTGACCGGGGTGCTGCCCAACTTTGAGCTTATGCAGAGCCTCGAACCTTACAGGCAGCCGCTGGAGTTCGTCCAGGGGCTCCTTTTCTTCCTGTTCCTGATAAACCTTGGCGTCGGCATCGTCAACCTCCTTCCGGTCAAGCCGCTCGACGGCGGCCGGATGTGGGACGTCGTGTTCAAGAGGTACATCCCTGAGCATGCCGGGTGGCTGATGAGGGCCCTTGGCGCCCTGACGTTCCTGCTGCTGGTAGCGAATTTCATCCCCTTCGGCGCTATCCTTTAAATTCAGGCTCGGACAGGAATTCAATATGGAACTCGTCGTTTCGCTCGCCTACTGCCTGGTCATCTCGTTCCTTTTCATAACGTTGTTCAAGGGCCTCAGGATCTCCGCCGTCCTGGGCATGATACTGGCTGGCATAGTCTGCGGATCCTCGTACAGCAGGAGCGTATTCCTGGAGCCCAACCTCGGCACAATAGCCATCATCGGGGACCTGGGCCTGCTTTCCATAATGTTCCTTGCGGGAATGGAGGTTTCTTGGAGCACCATGTTCAAGGAGACGAAGGATGCCGCCGTAGTGGCCCTTTTCGCTTCCATCTTCCCCATGATGCTGGGGTTCCTGACCTTCATGCTGCTCGGCTTCAGCGTGTGGATATCCTTCTTCGTCGGGATATGCATGAGCATAACCGCGGAGGCTACCAAGGCCAAAGTCCTGCTCGAAGTCAAAAAGCTCAAGACAAAAATCGGCTCGCTGATGATGGGGGTCGGCATCCTTGATGATATCATGGGGCTCGGCCTTTTCGTGCTGGTCGGGTATTGGTTCTCGGTCGGGTTCGAAGTACGGGACGCCATGATGCTTTCGGGGGCGATCATGGCCTTCTTCTTCGGGGTCATCACCCATCGGGAAATCGGAAGGACGGAGAAGAGGATCCCATTGCTCGAGAAGATACTGCTCTATCTGGTGTCGCCCTTCTTCTACGTGAGCATGGGGATAAGCTTCAGCGCCCACTCTGCGATCATAGAACCCACGCTGGTGCTCATAATAATCGTGGTCGCTTTCACGGGAAAGATGATCGGCACGCTGCTGACGAAGCCGTACACGAAGCTGAAGCTCAATCAGCTGTATCTCCTTGGCTTGGGTATGAACAGCAGGGGGGCCGTGGAGCTCGCCCTGGCATTCATCGCCTTCAGGGCGGGATTCCTGCCCGTCAATATATATTCGGGGCTCATAATCATGGCCCTGATAACCACGCTGTTGTTCCCTCCGCTCTTCACCAGGATCGTCATCAAGAACCCGGACATTATGAATTGAGGGGGGATTACTGCGGCTGGCTCCATCAAAATGAAACAAGAATTAGAATGGAAAGGGATCATCGAGTCTGCATTCAGAGCTCTTTTATCTGCTTCGCGACGAACTCTCTTATCTGGGCGTCGTCAGGGATCGCGATGTTCCTCTTGAACCTCTTGCTCCCGTCGGGGAGATAGAAGCCCCTGGAAAGGGATATGAACTCGTTGTCCCCCTCCTCGGTCACTGCCTTCTTTCTTGCAATCTCCAAGAAGTTGTTCTTGCCGAACTTCACTTCCTCAGCTTTGATTGTCTGGAATTCTACCATTTCAAAGACCTCCGTTGTTTATTTGTATTTGGACATATAACAGTTATATATATAAAGTTACCGGTTCACCCACATTTTTCGGGGGTAGTAGCATCAAGGGGGCATAAAAGATGCTAAATCGATTTTCTGAAATTTTCACAGTTAAGAATATATATTTTGTGGCGGTTGCCAACTCATGCATTCATCTCGCATTTCATTTCTAATTCTGTAAGTGTTACCCTGCATGACATAGCCCATCCAGCTCTCCATACTGTTCATAATTTCATCATGAGATATTAAGTTTCTTTCGAATTTCCATTTTAACAGGGACAGCTTCTTTTCCATCTTTCTCATGTTCGCTTTCTTAACGATTTTATAATGATAGTAAATTTTGAATCCTAGGAATTTCACCCCTTTCTTCAAAGGGTAAACTTTCGATTTTTCAGGATGTAATTCCAGTTTCAGTTCTTTTCTCAGAAATATGTTAATCTTATTCATGCAATTTATCAATAATTCTTTCGAACTGTTCATAAGGACAAAATCATCAACGTATCTGATGTAGTATCTTGCCATGAGCTTGTGCTTTACGAAATAATCAAGGTCGTTAAGGTAAAGATTGGCGAAAAACTGGCTTGTCAGGTTTCCGATGGGCATACCCTTTCCTTCATTTCCCGTCATGTGGTTTTTTAATATTGTTCGTATCAGCATAAGGACTTTCCAGTCGCTGATCCTCCTTCTTATTTTGGCAATCAATAATTCATGGTCAACAGAGTCGAAAAAATGTCTAATATCGGCTTTAAGTATATAACCGATGACCATGTTTCTGTCTTTCGCCCGGTTGACAAGCCTTCCGTTATTCGACACTTTCCTCTTGAATGTGTCGTACCTCTCCAAAGCCTTGCTTGAGCCCTTCTTTATTCTGTTAGCATATGAATCATGGATGAATTTCTTTTCGAATATGGGTTGAATAATGTTGCATAAAGCATGATGGACAACCCTGTCCCTGAAATTCGAAGCTGAAATACGTCTGGTCTTTGGGTCCCTGATTACGAAATGCTTGAGAGGAGCCGGCTTGTAAGTAAGAGTTTGAAGTTCACGCATTATTTGAAGCAGATTATTTTCAAGGTTGAATTCGAACTCCTGTACGTCTTTTCTGTACCTTTTGTTAATTCTTGCCTTTCTGAAGGCAAGCTCGAGGTTCCTAAAAGAGCAGAGCTCATCGTACAAATCTGTGCAGGCCATCTCCGGAATCCCCCCCCCCTTCAACAAGTAACTGGTACATTTCAGTCAGAAGTTTGCTTACATGTTCGTATCTCCTCAAGCTGAGAAATGACAAGTCCTTACATAACCTGAAAAGAATCTGAAGCTTCTTGATTTCGTTGATTATTTTCTTTCGGTTTACTGGGATGTCTTTGTTTTTCAGGTCAATTACGAGTTCAAGAATTCTTATTGTCGTGACTTCTATTCTTTGGGACAACACAAGCCTTTGGTTCCTTGGGAATTTATTAACTGTTGGATAGACCCATTTCACCAAATCGTAAGATTTCTGGAACAGTCGTTCATATGGCATAGCGAACCATGAGTTGCCCGGACAGCCTGAACTATTCGCAGGGAACGAGCCAATACACGGGTTCAGGTCAGATTAATTATTATCTGATTTCCTGTTGTCTGGCTCGTTGTTGGCGTTAACGTTGAAGCGACCGTTGTCGTCATTGTTGTACCAGCGGTTAACGGAAGCCTTGTAGCCTGCCTACCCAATAGGTAAATTTTACCCACACCGCAATTTCAGCCTTCAATTACTAAGGCTGTTACTGCTGCATTTCATGGCACAGACTCTCATGTGTATGCTCCGATTGGCATCAAAGCCAGTTCCGGCTTTTTGTGCACTATAGGCAGGCGTGTAGTTCAAGCATACTCCAAGCATATCCGTAAATGATGCCTGCACCGATGCGAAGCTGTCCGGGACAGCTATCCCCACAAACAGTAGGGATATGAAAAAATAGAACAAAAAGAAATTTATCCTTTCAATGCACTTCTGACAGCTGCCAGTTTTTCTGCATCAGCTTGAAGTGCTCTGTATTCTTCAACTGAAATGACCTTTATACCTCGGCCCTCCGGGCTCGCCTCGCTCCGCTCGGCAGACCTACTCGCAGGGAACGAGCCAATACACGGGCTCCTGACGTCTGGCCCGTAGTAGGCGCCAACGTCGAAGCGACCGCTGTCGTCATTGCTGTACCAGCGGCAAACGGAAGCGGTTCCTTTTCGGCTTTCCCTGCTCCCGAAATATGACACCGCTATCTTGGCGAAATTTTCTGCCTTTTCGGTTTCAACACCTTTAGAAGTCAGGTATCTGACAACCGACTTCTCGGCTGCGTTTCTATCATTGACTGTTGAAAACGGCACACCCCTGGGTCTTGAGCTACTTCCGCTTACGGGCATGTGTAGGCCGTCGCATGTCATTTCCGTGTAACCGGACGCCGGAAGGCAGCTCGGGAACTGCTCCGATTCTTCTCCCAGTTCGATATTCCATCCGCTGCCGGTTTTCATAATTTTTGTTGGGCGTACTGTCCATAATACCGGAATATCGGAGTCTTTTGTCTTTTCCAGATTCGGATCGCCTTTGTCATAGTCGCAAGCATTGTTTGTCACATTGCCGTACCCGATATTATCAAATAATCCGTAAATTGCTTCTCTTAATTCTCCCTCGATAGGGCCAATTTCACCAAGTTCGGAAAGAAGGAATAAATTGAACAGGGCACACTCGTCTCCAAGCTCTATGGAGTCCGCATGGATGTCGCATAAACGTTCACCGTAATTATCGATTTTCTTGGCCATTTCGCCTTCATAGGCATGGGGCGCTATCCTGTGAAGGTCTCCCAGTCCGTACAATTCGAATCTTGGAACGGTTATCAATGATGTCGTATCGGTCATAGTTTAAATGTAATAAAAAGTTTTAAATACGTATCGAAAATAAACCACCGACAAATAGTAATGATTTGTGACCAGATTTTTCCAGTTGTATGAAATGAAACGAAAATACAGTATTTGGTAATAAACGACACCATACGCCGTTACTTTTATAAATCTCGAATCTAGCTATTAACCGAGAAGGGGCCGTTTGTGCTTAACTATTCACGCCTTTTCAAAATAAATAAAGTTAACTGTCGAACATATGCCTCCTTTTCGATGACTCCCATGCATACCGGAAATTGTCAGGAATGGCCCTAGTCAGGCACGATGGTGAGTTTCGGGAATATCAGGAAGCTGAAGTACTCGAAGTCCCGGATCATCCCCCCGAAGGCCTTGGTCATTCCATTCATTATCCCAAGGAGCTCCTCAAGGTCCCTGACAATTATCTCGAACTCGAAATCCGCCCCGCCGATGGAGTCGTTGATCTGGTAGATGTTCGGGTGGTTCTTGCAGAAGGAATGAAGCTCTCCCTTCCTCTCGACGCTGTTCAGCGAGAGGTCGACCCTGTATCCTTGATAGCCCAGCTTTCCCTGGTCGATGTCCACCTTGCAGCCCACTATGATCCTCTTCTTCCTGAGCGCCTTGATTCTGCTGATAACGGTCTTGGGAGAGGTTCCGAGCTTCCTCGAAATCACCGTCGAGGGCTGCCTCACGTCCTTCCCCCACTCCTTGATTATCCTGACATCGATGTTGTCGACCTTCTCCTCCTCGCCGATCCCGATGACCCTTTCAATGACGTCCTTCCCTTCTTTCATGAAGAATCTCTTGTTGTAGTTGTATATGGGGGAATATAGCGATATGCTGTTCCTTGATATGTGCTTCTTGAATCTCTCGAGGAAGCCTTTCCATGTGTCATGGAACTCGCTAATCTTCCTTACGCCGACGAAGAAGGCGTAATCCCATTTGCCGAGGAGCTTGGCAATCGTCCAGACATTCTCCTCCTCCTTCAGGAACCTAACCATGGCCTCAACGTCTTCCTCCCCGGCGTTCTGGAACTTGAGGTACACCCTGAACGTGAAGTATCCTAGCTTTGACATGTCCACAATTGCTGTGTAACCATTGATAACCCTCGCCTCTTCAAGCTTCCTCATACGGTACGAGACGAATTCCTTGGATCTTCCTACGGCGGTCGATAGGCTCCTCAGGCTTATGCTCGCGTCCTTCTCAAGCTCATAAAGTATCTTCCTGTCCCATTCATCCATTATTAATTCCATTTTTAATAATTTGTATTAAATCTTAAATAATTATCGTTTTGTTAAAATATTTAACATATTGTTTTAATAAGTGACTCAACACCACCTAATCGACTAATCTAGCCCTTCGGAAACGGTGGTGTCGATATGGTAAAGCAGAAGGAGATGTATGATGACGATAAGGCATTCGAGAAGACCTTCGACTGCGAGTTCCTTTCAGAGTACCTAAGGCAGGCGCAATGGGCAGAGATGGTCGAGCTCAAGAAGGCGATATTCGAGCTGCATTTCTCGATGGGCAAGCCGATCTCGTTGCTGGACGTGGGGATAGGCAATGCCAGATTCCCGAAACATCTTTCGGGCATAAGGGAGATCTGGGATTTAATCGGGCACTACGACGGGATCGATAACGTCCAGGGCTGCGTCGACTTGTCGAATAGAGTCGTTTCTGAAATGGGGCTGGAAGATAAGGTCGATGTGGCCTTGCTCGATGCCGTCAACCTCGATGCGCTGGGGAAAAAGTACGGCATGATCATCTTTACCTGGTTCACCGCCGGGAATTTCTACCCCATGGATTTCCCGTTCGATAGCTACCAAACCGACACCCAAGAAAGATACGACCTCTCAAGAAACGAAAAATTCGAAAGGATATTCAGGAATTCATATGACATGCTGGAATCCGGCGGTGAGATCGTGATAGGATTCGTATATGTCGACAATGACAGCACGAGAAAGAAACAGGAAGACTTCTACACGAAATGCGGGATGACCGTTACCACGGACGAAAGGGACACCTTCACAGCGACAAAAGAGAGATTCTGGTCCCAGAGGTTCACAGAGGGCAGGGTCAGGGATTACTTGGGATTCGTACCAAAAGGGTCGATAAGTTTCACAAATCTGGATACTTATAATTTCGCTATGATGATAAGGGTTGGCAAATATTTCTGATTTGCGACAATCATCATTTGCCGCTTATGGCCATGAACTGGGCCAGCAGGGCCTCGAGCTGGATCTCCGGCGTCCCGCCCTGGTTCAGCCTGAACTCGTACTCACCCAGCTTCTCGATCATCTGCAGCCTCTTCATGTCATCGATGTCCGCCCTGATGACATGGGAATGGATTCCCCTGATTATGTCATCGCCGGCGAGGCCCTGGGATATGAGCATGTCGTACAGCTTCTTCCTGGCCTCCGGGAAGTCGCCCTTCAGCGCGAGGGTCACGAGCTCCCCCACGTCCTCCGGCTTCACCTTCGCCACGACCTCATAGACGCCGTCCCTGCTTACCTTGGGCAGCGTCGAGCAAGCCTGCAGTATATTCGTGGCCTTCCTCAGGTCTCCCTCGCAAATCTCGTAAATGGCATCGTAGGCGTCGGCGCTGGCGGACAGCTTCTCCTTGGCGGCGATGGAGCTTATGTATTTCTTCACGTCCTCCTTGCCGAGCCTCTTGAACCTGAAGACCGAGCATCTGGACTGGATGGGCTCAATGATCCGGCTCGAGTAGTTGCAGCTCAGTATGAACCTGCAGACGTCCGAGAACCTCTCCATGGTCCTCCTCAGCGCCTGCTGCGCCTCCGGCGTGAGCGAATCGGACTCGTCCAGGAATATGATCTTGAACTCGCTTCCGATCGGCTTCATCATGGCGAAGCTCTTTATCCTGCCCCTGACGACGTCTATGCCCCTCTGGTCGCTGGAGTTCGTCTCCTGGAAGTTCTCCCTCCAGTGCTCCCCGAAGAGCTCCCTGGCCAGGCACAGGGCCGCCGTGGTCTTCCCGACCCCGGCGGATCCCGCGAAGAGCATGTTGGGCACGCTGCCCTGCTTGACCCAGGACCTGAGCCTGTCGACGACATGGACCTGGTTGACGAT
This sequence comes from Candidatus Aenigmatarchaeota archaeon, assembly GCA_016934325.1. Classification (GTDB taxonomy): domain Archaea; phylum Aenigmatarchaeota; class Aenigmatarchaeia; order QMZP01; family JAFGSV01; genus JAFGSV01. The sequence continues at coordinate 27,850 of JAFGSV010000002.1, forward strand.
GTCTCCCAGCTTCACCGGCCTGTACTTCTCCGTCCAAACCTGCATGGGCATAAGATAAGATGACCCCGATGATTTAAATTTGGCTTCAATTCGGATTCATTATCCCTTTTTATAATTTTTGGTCAATAATGAAATATGGGAATTGCCAAGACATTCGCGGGTCTAATGAAATCGGGATTCAGCTTCTCTAGAAAAGAATATACCGGTAAAATCATGGCTATCGCAGGGCCCGATGAAGGTGAATTTGAGTTTAAGGGCAGCATTGATGATTCTTATGATGATAGGGATACTTATACCTTCGAAGTGCCGGGAGGGGATGAATTATTTGCCACTGCAGAGGTTATGACAAAATACAAGGGCAGAATAGATACTAGCGGATATCCCATGGTTACGCTTTTTGAGTCCAAAGGCAAGATGTGTTGGATTCCTTGGGAAACATACAAGATGCAGGTTTTTGGTGATGAAAAACATATCAATTTAGAAAAATTCACCTGGAAACCTTCTCCCCAGTTGGATTCTAAATAGCCATCCGAGCTCACGCTGCGCTGAAAAGAATTATAATAATCATGGGGATTATTATAATAATGAAAGAAGGGTTCTGCTTCCTCATCGCGTCCGTCGTCTTCCTGGGGGCCATACAGCCGTGCTCCGGCTCAGTCATCCTGGACCCGGAGAACGTGACTCACGTCGTGGCCGATGTGATACAGTCCGGCCACCTCAGGCTCGATTCGCTTTCGTCTTCGTCCATGGCTGAGCAGCTCAGGCTGTATCTCTACGTCCCGCAGAACGACAGCAGGCAGCAATCGTCCGTGACCAAGGTGCTGGGCGCCCATTCCTACCGAATGGGCCAGGACGAGTTCGGCAATGCGCAGATCGTCCTTGAATGGGAGAATCCGCCGCTTGATGCCGACATAGACTACCTGGTCGAAACGAGGGTCGAGGTGGACGAGAGGTCAAGCCGGCAGGTCAGGGATTTCCCCACGACCGATCTCACCAGGCCGTCGGTCGGCATCATCGAGGATGCATATGGTATCGGGGAAGGGCAGACCGGCGTCGAGCGGCTGCTGGCCGTCGGCGCATGGGTGAACGATCATATCACGTATGACAGCTCCTACGAGCAGGAGACCCTCTCCGCCAGGTGGGTTCATGAGAACAAGAAAGGCGTCTGCGACGAGTTCGCCAACCTCTTCCTCTCTATGGCCAGGGCCCTTGGATACAAATCGTGGTACGTCGCCGGCTATGCCTTCCTCGGCGGCAGGCAGGCGGATGCGAACTCCTTCGGGGCCCACGCCTGGGCGGAGGCGAGATTCGAAGGGCGCACGTACAGCATAGACCCGACATGGGCGGAGTCACCGGTCGACGCGACCCACATCGCGATGGCCAGGCTGCCCGATTCCAACTTCACGGAGCTCACGGAGGCCAAGAACAGGGGAGTGGCGATAGACTGGGTGAAGGAGGAGACCATAGTCCAGCTCAGGGAATTCAGCGAGAGCCCCAGGATCCGCATGGACGTGCAAATCGTGCCGGATTCCGCCCAGAGCGGGAAGAACGTCCTTCTCATGGCGGACCTGCTGGCTGACGGGTGCGTTCTGAGCGTTGCCAGCCTCGGGTCATGCATTAGCTCCGATGCCGGGGAGCCTCTGCTGGATATCAAAGAGCCCAAGAGGCCGGTGTTCTTCTGCGGCAGCGACTTGGAGCTGTGGACCGCATCAGTTTCCCCGGTCCCGGCCGGCATGATGTACACGTGCCCTCTGGTGGCAGCTTCGGGAGGTGCGCGTTCGAGGCCCGTCGTCTCCCTGAAGAACGAAGTGGGCTTGGCTACCCCGGAGATCGGCGTCTCGACCCAGAAGGTCCTGACGCCAGGGCAGTCTCTCGATGCGTGGGTAACCGTGCGTAACCCGGGGTTCGGCAGCATGGCTCTGAGGATGTTCGCGATGCTCGGCGACCAGATCCTTGAGGAGGGGATTGACCTGCCGGGCAAGGGCACGGCGAGCGTCCTGTTCGAGCTGAAAGCGCCCCGGAAGCCTGGCGATCACGACCTGACCATCTTCTCGAGCAGCGGCGACATGGCCACCGAGGCGCTGACCGTGATAAGCGAGAGGCAGCTCAAGATCACCGAGATAGACATCCCGGTAAAGGTCATGCTTGGCGAGAGCAAGGACATCAACATAACCCTGCATAACTTCGGCGGACCGGAAACCGGCAGGCTGGAGGTCAGCATTGGGGACCATGAGGAGATAAGGGACATTGATCTTGAGGAAAACGGCACGTATACGGCGTCCTTCTCCTACTCGCCGGCCACCCAGGGCGAGAAGGAGGCCAGCATAACGCTGCTCGACAGCGAAGGCGGCTACCAGGACGCCTGGGTCGGCCGCATCGAAGCAAGCGAAGCAGCGTCATTCAAGGAGGGAATCTCAAACCATCTGGAGGATTTCATAGCTTGGCTGATCGCCTCCATCAGCTCCCTTTTCGGATTCTAGCCGGATTCTGGTTTTGGCTTGGTGTGATTTTTAAGCCGCTGTGGCCTGATAATAGCATGGAAGGACCCAGGTTCGTAACGGGCAAACCGGCGCTCATGGCGGGCGACAGCCTCGTGATAGCCGACCTGCACCTCGGCATAGAGAGGGAGTTCCGCAAGTCGGGCATCAGGTTCCCCTCCCAGACAGGCAGGATAAGGGACAGGATAGATCGCCTAATCGAAGAGACGCGGCCGGAAAGGCTGATATTTCTCGGCGACGTGAAGCACAAGGTCCCCGGCATATCGCTGCAGGAGGCCAGGGAGATACCCGGATTCCTGAAGCATTTCTCGGACAGGCTCGAGGTCGGGATCGTGCCCGGGAACCATGACGCCGGCATAGAGAAATACGCCCCGCGCGCCGTCAAGATTCACCCGGCCACGGGGATTGGCGTCGATGGCATCTTCCTGAACCATGGGCACGCCTGGCCGGACCCCGGATTCCTGCGATGCGGCACGATCGTGCTTGGCCACCAGCACCCCATGGTAGAATTCAAGGACAAGCTCATGTACAGGTTCGTCGAGCCCGTCTGGATCAGGTGCAGGCTGTCGAGGGCGAAGCTCGAAGAGAGATACAAGGCCGTCCCCCGCGCCATGCCGGAAGCGGTGATAATGCCCGCTTTCAACGAGATAGCCGGCGGCATCGCCATGAACAGCAGCCAAAGAAGCGATTCACTGGACGATTACATAGGGCCCCTGCTGAGGTCCGTTGACAAGAAGACGGCCAGCGCTCACATGCTCGACGGGACCTTCCTCGGCAAGCTCATGGACCTCAGGGATGCCAAACTTTAATTAGACTCCGGTCTGGTAATAATAGTCATGTATTCAGAATCCTTGTTCAAGCCTCCGGTCACCAGTAACATCAAGGCCGGAAAGGTCGTTCTGTCTCCCAATGAGGAAGTCGGGGAACACGTCACGGAGAAGAGAGAGGAAATCCTGGTTATCCTGAGGGGGACCGCAACGCTTGTCATCGACGGCAAATCGACGGAAATCAAGGAAGGGGAATTATATTACATCAACGAAGGGTTGAACCACAACGTCATAAACACTCAACAAGAAGAGCTGGAATACGTCTACATAGTGGGCATGCATAACTGAATTCAATATCAGATCGCAAAAAATATATTGTTCAAGGACGACAGATAATCCGAAAAGAAGGTGAAAACGGTCATGTACTCCGGAAAGATCCAGAAAGCCCTTGAGGCCCAAGGGATAAGGGTCGGTGACAGGATCATCGTTGACAAGGCGGGCAGGATGTACGAAGGCCTGCTCATGCCCAGGATCGAGCTGGGCAACAGGAACGCGGTCGTCCTTAAGCTCGACAACGGCTATAACATCGGCGTGGATTTCACCGGGGCGAAGCTCATGCCCTCCAAGGCGGCCGAGCCGAAGCCCGTGAAAGAGGAGGAGGAATTCGAACTGGGCAGGGTCAGGCCGGAACTGACCAAGGTCAAGTTCGACAGGAAGAAGCCCCCCGTGTCGATAATCACAACCGGGGGGACCATAACGAGCAGGGTGGACTACAAGACTGGCGGCGTTACAGCGCTCATGAGCCCGCAGGAGATGGTCTACAACATACCGGAGCTCGCGCAAGTCGCCAACTTCAGGATGCTCAATCCCTTCAGCGTGATGAGCGAATCCATGACTTCCGGGCACTGGCAGCAGCTTGCCAAGGCCGTTGCCAAGGAGCTCAGGCGCAGCAGGGGGGTGATCGTCACGCACGGGACCGATACGCTCCACTTCACCGCCGCCGCCCTCTCATTCATGCTCAGGGACCTGGGCAAGCCCGTCGTCCTCGCGGGCGCGCAGAGGTCGACCGACAGGGGGTCGAGCGACGGGGCATTCAACCTCATCTGCAGCGCGAGGGTAGCCCTGTCCGACATGGCCGCCGTGGGCATCTGCATGCACGGGAGCATGGCGGACGATTACTGCATATTCACCAGAGGGACAAAGGTGAGGAAGATGCACACATCGAGAAGGGACGCCTTCAGGCCCATCAACGACAAGCCCCTGGCCATGGTATGGCCGGACGGGAAGATCAAGAAGATGCAGAGCGTTCCAAAAAGGAGCACCGGCGTGGCGAAGGCTGACACGGCCTTCGAGCCGAAGGTCGCGATCATAAAGTCCTATCCGGGTTGCATGCCCGACGTAATCGATTTCTACGTCGGCAGGGGGTACCGGGGCCTCGTGCTCGAGGCGACAGGGCTCGGGCAGCTGCCGACCTACGGGAAGGTCTCCTGGCTCAAGAGCATAAAGCGCGCGACGGACAAGGGCGTGCTGGTATGCGGGGCGGCCGAGACCCTTTACGGAAGGCTGAACCCCAACGTCTACAGCGAGGGGAGGCAGTGCAAGGAAGCAGGGGTCCTTTTCCTGGAAGACATGCTGCCTGAGACCGCATACGTTAAGCTGGGCTGGGTGCTCGGCCATACGAGGAGCGTCGAGAAGGCGAAGGCTATGATGCTGACGAACTACGCCGGTGAGATAACCGCCAGGACGCTGCCGGGGTCATTCCTTTACTGAGCCTTCCCCGTCGATCTCGCCCGTCCTGACCCTGACATCGGATATGGGCCTGCCGTCCCGCGCCATCACCCACCCCATCTCGACGATTTCCAATGGCTCCAGCCCCCTGTTCTTTCGCATCTCATTTATCCTGACGGCATTGGCCTTCGTCCCGGGGGATACGACGATGTGCGTGAGGCCTGGCCGCATCCCCTCCGAGAACGGGTCGTGTATCTTGACTATGTCGGCCCTTCCCATCCAGCCACTGTCCCGCAGGAAGCCAACTATCTTCTCTACCCTCTTGTCATAACCGTCAATCTTTTCCGACAAGGGCTTCGGCTTCGCCATTTCGTCGGAAGTGACGCACACCAGGACCTTGTCCCCGATCTCGAATGCCTTCCTCATTATCTCCCTGTGCCCCTTGTGCAGATTGTCGAAGGTGCCCCCCACGAGTACATGGGTCATAATTATATTTAACGTGGCTAAAAATAAGCTATGGCAATAATAGTCCCGGGTTCGAACTCGAAAAGGCTGGCCGAAAGGATATCCTTCAAAACGGGCATCCCGCTTCTGGGCAAGGCCGTCAGGAAGTTCCCTGACGGCGAGACATATGTCAGGCTCGATAGGGGCGACCTCAAGGATGACAAGGTTTTCATCGTCCACACCCTTTACCCCGACCAGAACGAGAACCTGATGGAACTGTTCCTTACTATCGGCGCCGTGAAAGAGAGCGGGGGCCGTCCCATACCTGTGATACCCTATTTCGCCTATGGCAGACAGGATAGGATCTTCCAGAGAGGCGAGTCCCTTTCCCTGAAATCCATGGCGAACATCCTCCGCTGCCTCGGTGTCGAAAGGGTGTTGACCGTGGATTCCCATTTCAATAGAAAGGAGGGCGATTTCGACCTTTTTGGCATCAAGGTAACCAACATCTCCGCAGTTACATTACAAATCTCCCATGCCAGGAAAGTCCTGAAAGGCGGCTTCACCGTAGTCGGGCCCGACGAGGGATCGGTCGATTTCCTGTCGGGAGTGAGCGGTGCCATGTTCCTTGGCAAAAAGAAATACTGCCCCGTCTGCGGAAAGCCCGCTACAAAATGCGAATGCAAGAGCCGGAAAAAGGAATATGTGACAAGGCCCATCGTGCCAAGTGACCTTGTGAACAAGAACGTCCTGCTGCTGGATGACATGATATCAAGCGGCGCGACCATCATCGAGGCGGTGAAGGCGCTCAAGGCGAAAGGCAACAGGGTCTGCGTGGGCTGCACGCACGGGCTGTTCGTCGGCGGTTCGCTTCCCGCGCTGAAGAGGCTTGCCGACGGGGTATTCTCGACGGACACCGTCGAATCAGAGGTCGGCGAGATATCGGTAGCGGGTATGATAGCGAAGGAAATGGACAAGATGAAATGAGAATCAAGAATGGGGAGTCAGGATTCTCACTGGCCAAGGTCCTGCTTGACGGACTCTATTGCCGAAGCGGTTGCGCCTGGCTTCCTGGATTTCTTCATGTAGACTAATGCGGCAACGACCGCCAAAGCCGCGACCACCACTACTCCCGCGATGAGTGGCCAGGGCAACTCCCCCGGCAAGCCGCCGGTAACTTCCGCCTCGTCCCCGCATTTGAGGGCGCTTGAATCGCATCCATACACGCAGCTCTCTGTGGTCTCCCATTCCGATCCATCTGCCGAGCATTGCTGCAGGTTGCTGCCCGAGCACCTCTTGGATGCCGGGGTGCATACCTGGTCAGGCGTCGTCAGAGCGGCCGGCTCCTCAAGGGATTCCGCATATACCTCGGCCGCCATGGCATCGATCACCGATGAACTCTTGATGCCGGAAACCTCATAGGTCACCGATATCTCCTCCCCCGAGCTGATCTCCGGATATATTATCACCCATGAGGGGTCGTCCTCCACGACCTCCACGGCGGCGCCGGGAGCCGTCACGGTCACGAGGCTCGCGTTGCCAGCGAAGGCCTTGGGAACTGTCTCGAAAAGCATGAAGTTCTTGGCTTTCTCCCTACCGGTGTATTTGATCGTCGTCGTTATCCTCGACTTCCCGGCAGCCGTGCTGAACATCCTCGTCGTCGATAGCTGGGCCGTGATGCTCGCCGAAAGCCTGAGCATGTTCTGCCTCGCCTGCTCGCTCATCTTCCCCTTGGCAAGGACCTTCTCGATGGCGGCCTGAAGCTTCGTGTTGTTCCTCAGCCCAACGCCGGGAACGAGCGTGGGCCTCTTGGTCACGTTGGATGGGGCCGGCCCTAGTCCTGATCCCCCCGGTGTTCCTCCGTTGCCATCCCCTCCGCCGTCGCAATCTGAGGTCGCTGATTCCCCCGGGTCGCAGATGCCGTCCCCCGACTTGGAGTCCACGGTTATGCTGACGGTGTCCGATACGCTGTCGGCGTTCGTCGAGCTCACCTCGATGGTTACGGTCTTTGATCCTCCCACCAGGGAGCTGGCTGCCGTAACCGAACAGCTCTGCGCGGCGCTCTGGCCCTCATCGATGCTTGAGATGGCGGGACAGCTTGCGGTGAAGCCTGAAGTGGCCGAATCGATGCTTATGTCACTGGCCGTTGTCTCCCCGTCGTTCGATACCTCCACGTTGACGGAGAAAGGCTCGCCGCCCTTGGCAACAGTCGAATCAGACGTCGTCGCATCCAAGGAGAGCGAGGGCGGGAGCACTATGTCGAATGAGCTGCTGCTGGATTCCTGTAACGTGCATCCGCTGCTCACGCTCACGGAAATCGTCTGGGCCGCCGCCAGCTGAGACGCGCTGACCGTGGTCCAGCTTATGCTGGAAGCACCGCCGCCTATAGCCTTCTGAGTGTTCTCTCCGGAAAGGCTGCAGCCGCTGCATCCGGAGAAGCTGATCGTGGCCTGGGCGCAGTCACCGGTCCATCCGCTCGCCTCCACTATGAACGTCCTGGCCTTCATAACCTCGTCGGTGTCCGCGCCGGATTGGGTTACCGAGACGGACATGGCTGCCGATGCAAGCGAGCTTAGCAGCGCTATAGCGAACAGGGCTGCGAGCGGCAGGGCCAAGGTCTTGTTCGTGCTCATTTGAATTTGTCCTCCTTCCCTATCCTGAACCAGTTGTCGACGGTCTCCTTCACGCCACTGTGCTCGACCTCAAGGACCGCGATGTACTCGGCATTGTTCAGCCAGCCGCCCGCCGGCGGGACGAGCTTGAGCATTGCGTAACCCTTGCTGTCCGTCACGTTCTGGGTCTCTATTAGCGTGAAATCGTTTGAAGATCCGTTGAGCTCCTTGAACTGCTCCCCGCCCCCGAACCTCATGAGCTTCTGAAGCGTCACGTTCGCCCCCGGCATGGGGGTCTGCGTGAAGTCGAATGCCTTCACGGTCAGGGATATCGTCTTGTTCTTGTCCAGGTGACAAACGTCCTTCTCTATGATCATCTTGCCGCCGTCCATATACTTTATATTCCATTGGGGGGATTCCTCCCAGGAGAGGCTATCATTCCTCGGTGCGAACTCAAGGTGGCCGCCCCACATGCCCATGGGGGGATTGCCTTCCCTTTCCTGCATGGATTCGCCCTCCGCTCCATAGAAGTCATAATACAAGTAGAAGCCGTCATCCTGGACGTGGCTGCTGTTCGCCCACCACGGCTCGGTGATGTTCAGGTCGTCATCGATGTATATCCTCGTGACGTTCTGCTGGCCGTCCTCAAACTCATCGAAAGCGACCATGTAGAAAACGTCAAGCATGTCATCGTCCATGTTGAGGTCGAGGCCGAGGCCCTGATCGGATTCGTTTATGAGCCCGAAATACGTGGTCGTGCCATCCTGGACCCTGAGGTCCATCCCCGGCTTTGCGGATATGCCTAGGGCGGAAAGGCCGCTGGTGTTCGCAACGATGATGCCTGCCCACGCTTCCGGTCCCACCCTCGCAAGATGGTAATCAGTCCCCGGTATGCTGTCCCCTATCACAAGCTTCGTCGCGTCCGAGAAATTGCCGTCCGTGTCTATCCATATCGACTTCGCGACTTCCTTGGTCCCCCAGGTGCCCGCCTGCGGGTAGGGCATCGAGTCGTTGGCGAACACGACGTTGTATTCTGTGTGAGACAGGTTGATCGACATTATCATCCAACGCGGGGCATCGTTCGGTCCGTCGCTATCCATTCGGATGTGGCTCGCGTTTATGCTGGCGAAGTTTGCTAGGCCCAAGGCGCCGTGATCGATGCTCGCGTTCAGGACCCGCAGCATGAAAAGCTCCGAACCGAGCGTGATGTTAACGGGGACCCCGGCAGACAGGGCCGTCGACTGGCTGAAGTTGCAGTTCCCCTGGGCAAGCCATATGCTCTCGTTGACGTGTGTCATGAACGCATAGTACTGGCCGTCGAAGCGATCCAGAATGAACGTCTTGTTGTCATCATCAATGCCGGCATCGCCGGGTTCTTCGTATTCGGTGCACGATGCCGGGTAGCTCAACTCGTGCCTGATCATGCTCATCAGGCCCGGCAGGGGCTGATGTCCCTGGTCGGACTCGTTATACGTGAACAGCTCCCTCACATGCACGTCGCTGCCCCAGCTCCCGAATGACTGAACGTCGATGCCGACAAGGCTCGTGGTTATACCGCCATAGCCGGCATGGTTGTCGACAAGGAAGTTCCTCACGGTCGCCCTTGGCCACATCCACTCGTTCATCATCTCCTCGCCTATGGTGTCGTTGCTGGCTTTGAGCTCGAACTCGAACCTGCCCGAACCGAGGCCGAGTGCGCTGACGTTCACGCTTATCTCGCCGATTCCGCTGAGCACCACGGGACTGAATCCGGTAAGCATTATGCTCGTGCCTGCCTGGGTCTTCACCTTCACATGGGGCACGCTGACGTTCGCGACCACCGGCGAGCCGTCGGGAGATTTGACGATCACGGGGATGGTTATGTTGTCGAATATCTTGAAATCGCCGAGCTCCGGCCAATCACCCAGGGCATCGGGATCGTAGAACAGGACCATCGATGCCCTCGGGTCTATGTTCAGCAAGGTCAGCTGGTCATTGAGGCCCACCTGCCGGTTGTTCCTGTCGGGGTCATTGAGGTCCACAAGCATCGATTCGTCCGTGAAGTTCCATGCCTGGGAGTAGTTGCTGTATATCAGCTTGTTGTAGCCGGTCCCGTCGTCAAGCAGCAGGAAGTACAGATACCCGCCAGTGCTGTTCCCGTCGCCATCGAGGTCGAGCCCCTTCTTCTCCTCCTTGAACTTGTCCTCGAATCCAAGGCGGTCCTCCTCCAGATGGCCCAGCATTATGCGGCCGCTTTTCGACAGGCTTGTGTTCACCATGATTCCGTTCTCCAGTATGTTCTCCCCCTTCAGGGTTATCTGGCCCTTGCTGATCGAAATGACCTTCCATCTGCCGCCATATCCGTCTTCGATCGCGCCGCCCGGAGCTACGGGGCCCTGTACACCGGCGCTGGTGAAATTCACGTCCTCCAGGCCGGGGAAAATCCAAAGGTGGGTCGTGTTGTGATAGACATATACCGGCCTGTCCGAGATGTTGAGCCTGAACCGGGGAGAATTCTCATCGGGGGGTCCCTGCTGCCACATGTCGCCCACTATGTAATTTGGGCCGTGGTAGAAGGTCGAATGGTTCTCCGCATCAGACGGGGGCACGACCATTATGAATGTCCCGTTCTCTTCCATCTCGTTCCGGCCGCACACGTATCCGGCAAGCTTGATCGTGATCATGTATGGCTCGTCTTCGCTCAGCGCATTGACTTCCCAGGTCAGGTTCGGATAGTTCGACAGCTCGAACGTGCTGCCATTCGTCAGTGTATCGGTGTTGGACATGTCGCTCGATGTGTTTATCCACGCGTATGTCCCGTTGGCAACAAGGAATATGTATTTCCCGCTCGGGCACTCTGGGGGGCTGCTTATTTGCCTCCACGTCCCGCTTTGCTTCTCGATGCACATCGTGCTCCAGAAATAACCATGGGGACCGGGTCCAAAGCTCACGTTCTTGATGTACGGTATCGTTATGTTGAAGGGGATGTCGTCGAAAACGGCCGATATGTTGTTGGTGCCGTTCCATTGGGGGTCGTTGTCTCCCCACAGGCCCCTCTCATTGGAACAGGTGTCCTCGCCGAACCAAGCCGACACGTATTTGTCCGGCGTGCTGTAATCCATGGTCCATCCCTCGTATATCTGGGGCACGGAGAAGAGGAGGTTCTTGATCTCGAACTCGAAGCCCACCAGCTGCCTCTTATCGGCATCGTCGACGATCTCCATGTCGATGAAGTACTCGCCCGTGGACAGGCCTGACAGATTCACGTCTATCAGGCATGAAGAGTCCGACCCTGTGCAGTTGTTCGTGTAATTGTCGTACATCTTGAACTTGATCGGCCTGCCGAGCTTCTCAGAGAATATCTCCATCACGGTGACATTGGTGATGTTGTGCGGCCCCTTGTCGAAATCGCCGGCCGTGAACAGCAATCTGAGGTTCTCCGATGCCGAGTAGACCGGCGGGAACTCGTACATCTTGTCCTCCGGAATGGTCTCGTATTCGACCACGTAGGACGATACGGTGATCCACGCCGTCCCGACATCGGAGCCGGCTCCCCCGGCCGTGGCGTCGATGGTGAGCATGTACTCGCTCTCATCGATGTCGCCCGCTAAGCTGAAGTTGATCATATAGACGGGGTATTCCTCGCATTGGTCGTCCCTGCAATCGGTTATGTTCTGCTGCCCGAGCACGGAATAGCCGTACTTGCCGCCAGGGACCGGGATCGGCGGCCAGAACATGTCGTTCATGAATCCCTCGACGTTGATGCTCGTAACCTTCATTGGCATTGGCGGGGAGAATTTCGATGGCGGCGAGTAAGCGACGACGCCGAGCAGGGCATGCCCGCCGGCAGGCAACGTTATGCCTCTTCTGCCATTTCCGCCCTCCGCCTTGCTGTAGTTGCCGCCATCCTCCTCCAACTCCATGATGTCAACCCAGAAGTTCCTTATCTCGAACCCTCCCCAGCCGTAATAGGACTCGTTCGACCCTGGCCGATAGAGCTCTATGTCGACCCCGTACCATCCCGTCGGCAGGTTCAGGGCCTCTATGGTGAGGGAGGCCCCTGACGTCGAGTTGATCACGACCCCCTCCACGACATCGTAATCGGACCCCTCGGTCATGTCCTTGAAGAACTGCTCGTTCCTCAGGCCTCCAATCGTAGCGACCAGTCCCGTGCAGCCGGTGCATGACGGGGTGCTCCCCTTCCCGAACTGGGAGCCCATGTCGATATCCATTATGGTGACGCTGAGCGTTATGTTCTCGCCAGACTTGACGAACCAGTTATCCTCGCCTATGCTCTCCAGATTCGCCCATACCATGTACTTCTTGAGCTCGAAAAATATGATGCCGGTGCCTTCGATTGGCTGGCCGCCCACGTTGGCAATGAACCTGAACTTGGCCGTGTAGAATCCCTCCTCGGGGGGCGACGTGAAAACGATCTTGTCTCCATCCATGGTCTCGTTCAATATCGCCTTGCTGAAGCTCATGTCCTTGAAGGCGTTCTTCCTTTCGGGCCATTCCTTCCACATCTCGGTGAACTTGGCGTTTATTATGCTGCTGGCCGAGAGCAGCTGGTCCGTGACCATGTCCCTTATCTCGATCTTCACCCTGACGGTGCTGTTGGGAGCGAAGAAGCTGAACTTGTCCCCCTTGAAGTCCACTGTGGATCCCTTGGCAAGCAGCCTCTGAACGTCGAAGTATTCGCCGGATACGAAGGTGCCGAGCGACGCATTTGTGAACTGTACCCTGAGCTTGTAGCTCCCCGTGTTCGAAAGCCATGTGTTGTTCTGCCCCCAGACCATTATGAGGCACTGGTCGCTCATGCCCGGCTCGTCCGGAGGCGGCAGGCCCAGCAGGGTGCTCGCATCAGAGACCTTCATGACGCTGAAGTTGCTGCCATCAAGCTTGTGTATCTTCCCGTTCTTGTCCCTGGCCAGGATATCGAACTGGCTCGCATCGCACGTTATATCTATGCATGAGCTTCCGTCTAAACCGCAGGGCGGGCCGCCTGACTTCATTCCTGAACCCTTGCTCATGTTGATCATGAAGACCACTGCGGTCACATTCGATCCCGGGGCGAAGGTGCTTATCATGGTCGCCTCGCCGGGCCCCTCATCCATGTACTTCGGATTGACGGTCATGACCATCATCTCTATGCTCTTCACGTCGAACCCGATCATGAATTTCTCCGTGTCCGAACCTTTCTTGCCGACTATCTCCACACCGTAGCCTCCCTTGACCGTGAGGGTCGAGGTCTCGGCGGCGTACACGCCCGTTGATTGCGAAGAGAAGGACAGGGATCTCGTGCTGCCGTTGGGCAGGTACAGTTTTCCTGTCGGCGGTGAATCGAGGGCCATCAGGTCTCCCGTGGCGCTCCTGGATATCGCCCATATCTTCGCCTTCGAGCCGGGTGAGAAGTAAGAGTTGGGATTGTTGGACAGGTCGGTCACCTTGCCGTGCAGGCTGAAGGATTCAACCTTGAAGACGTCCGCAGGCGTCCCGTTGACAAGGATGAAGTACTTGCCGGACGAGTACCCGGAAAGGCTGACGGATATGTTCGCATAGCCCTCCGCTCCGACCGATACTGGCCTGTATTCGACCAGCGACTTCGCTTCGGTAAGGACCGATATGTTCACCATCTGGTCAGGCTTGAATTCGCCGTTCTTGTCCATGACGAGGATGATCATGTGCAGGGTGTCAGTGGATGCGAAAACGGGTGAATCCAGGGGGACTATCATGTAGATTTCCTTGCCGGTCCCGTGCTCGATGTCCGCCATGATGAACTTGTTGTTCGAGTCGATCTCAAGCATGTCTCCCGGCTTCTTCTCGGCCTCTATGAAGGGCGAGTTCGCATCATCCTCTGCATCGTTGAAAAGCTGGAACACCCCGTCGTCGTCGACGTAGACGACATCATAGACACCCTCCGCCTTGCTGTCCACCACGGCGAAGCTGTAATTCCTGCCATCCCCCGTGAGGTTCGGATACTCCCCGTACATTATGGTGTCGCTCAGGTTGAATTCGAGCAGCTCTGAGAAGTTGCCTCCTATGCCGCCAGTTTCATCGTTAACCTCGGTGCTCGTGTCCACGAAATACGGTTCGGTCGCTCCCATAATCCTTACAACCGGGAAGAGGACCTCATCCACTACACCGAACCCCAATTGGACGCTGCTCGAATTCTCAGTGACCGTGACCTCGTACTCGTCCGCTATGAGCGGGGGCGACGGTATGAACTCGTATTCGACGATTCCCGGCGTTCCGTTCACTATCGTGAAGTTCTGGGGGTTGTCCCCGGTGCTGTTCACAATCATGCCTGTTATATTTACGTTCTGGGTCCGGTTTACCTTGAATGCCATGGACTCGTTGATCTCATAGACATGCTTGTCCATGAAGACCTGGAAGGCCTGCCCGCTAGCTGCGAGGATGATACTAGTAAGAATGAAAGCGACCGAAAGGTTTAAAAACCTATGCATATCTTATTATTCTTTTTTCAGTTCTTATAAAGTTAATGTTAAGTACGGCTTTGCATAAAAACCCTATTCTGCACAAAAAGTGAAGCTTGGTAGCGATTATTTAAATATTCAAATATAGAAGTGAATCGTGGATTAAATATTATATTGTTTGACAATAAAACTTTCATTAAGGGATAGAAAATTATGCAAAGAGATTTGATACTCAGAAGATTGGCGTTTATTAAATATCTATTTAACCAGGCGAATGGACAGGCTTTGTTAGCGGAACCAATGAATACAAGTTCCCTATTAACATTCCATGATGCAATCGAGTTATTCCTTCAACTATCTGCTGAGAAATTTAATATTAAAAAAGAAGAATTGTCATTCATGAATTGTTGGGACAAATTAAAAGTGGAACTGGAAAAAGTAGGCAAATCGGAATTAACCCAAAAGGAAAGCATGCGTAGATTGAACAGAGCTAGGGTTGATTTAAAACATCATGGAATTATGCCATCGAAAGCGGATACAGATGGCTTCAAAGTACTTTCAAGTACCTTTTTTGAAGAAAACTGTAAAAATGTTTTTGATGTTGATATTAAAGATATATCCCTTGTAGAATTGGTCACTTATCCGAAAGTAAAAGAACACTTACTGAATGCAAGATCAGATCATAAGAAATCTAATCATATCGGAACGTTAGAAAATTTGGCAATTGCGTTTGAATTACTAATAAAAGATTATGAAAAAACTAAGAAAAACAGGTTTGGTGAATCGCCCTTTTTCTTTGGAAAGGATATGACGTTTCTGAGTAGCTTTTCATTGAATATAGATAGATCTAATAAACTTAGCGAATTTGTAGATAACGTTAAAGGGTCTATAGAATCTATACGGAGAGCTGTGAAAATTCTGAGTTTTGGCATAGATTATAGGAAATACGTTAGATTCTCCATACTAACACCAAATACAATCTCGATACCTGGTAGGGATGAACCTGTAATTACACCGAAGATCCGAAAAGATGTTTCAATCTCGAAGGAAGATTTCGAGTATTGCTTTAATTTTGTAATTGAATCTGCTATTAAGCTTCAAGAATTCGATTTTGAACTCTATGAACCATCTCCACATGAGGATATTAAAAAATATTTATAGATAGAGTGCCCCCTTTTTTATAAACCCATTTTACACAAAGGACTGAAATTGCAAACACAAATTTACATTTTTATATATAAATATATTAAAATGTAACTATATA
>JAFGSV010000033.1 GCA_016934325.1 Candidatus Aenigmatarchaeota archaeon
AAGGAGATCGGCATAATGAAAGCCATCGGAGCGAAGAACAGGGACATAATGATGATATTCATGCTCAACTCCGCTCTGGTGGGGTTCGTCGGGGGCGTTTTCGGGGTCGTCGTTGGGACACTGGCATCGGGCCTCATGGACTTCAGCGGGGACACTGCCACGGCCGGTATTGGAGGAGGAATGGGAAGGATGTTCGGCTCGACGCTGGTGACGCCAAGCCTCGTCTTCTATGCCATGGCGATTTCAATCGGGATCGGCATGGTCGCGGGGTTGATACCTGCCTACAGGGCGTCAAAGCTAAAGCCCGTCGACGCGCTCAGATACGAATGATTTTCGCACCTACATACATTTTGTAATCGCTATCAAGAGACAAACAGGAAGATTTATAAAGCTAAAAAATATATTTATCACTATATAGTGATTATTATGAGTAATAGTGGAGACTCAAGTTTGGAGTATGTGTTCTCAGACGTAAGAATGCATCTTAATGATGTATATGTTTTCAAAGACTCAAGACGGGGATTATATATTTTCGACCCTCACAATCCAGACCCGCAACTCTCTCAAATTCTTGCTGAAGTGGGAATGAAACCAGAGGATATTCAGGCAAAATTGGAAGAATACAGAACTGGTGATGTCGGTGGAACCTGCGTATATACCCGAGGTAATGGCGGGTTCGATTATGTCGTTTTACTGCCAGCTGGGAATGCATCATGTGGGGATTGGGCATTGAGAATTGGAGAGGAAATAAATCACGGAGAGCATGGAACAGAGCATGATGGAAATCATCGGTATATTGAGAAATTCTCTCCGATTGCACGGGAATTTATCGGAGGAAGCGGTAGGTGTCATGTTGCAAGGAAGGTGTGTGTAATCCCTCCTGGAAAACTCCTGCCAGAAGGTTTTCCTGCATCGAAAGCAACATATGATGGTGAAACAGATACCTTCCATTTCGATATAGTTCATGCGGTAGGCTATGAACTTGCAAGAGGTGCCATTGGTGGGGAAATCGATTGGCAAAGAGCAATGTTCCATGCACCTGATGATAATACATTATGGGGATTATATAATGATGTAATGGTCCCAGATATCAAAATAACCGTTCCCCAAGCTTTGGAAAACAAGGAGCAGTTAATAAGAGAGATAAGCGAACATGTAAGTTCCTCAGGTCTAAGACACAACATAGGTTTCTCGATTGATGAAACTGACACAGGGGGCATGAATCTTTAATAGTATGAAAGCTTCTTGTTGCCGATTTCTAATACACCTCTAATGATTTGTGTTAGAAGAGACGATTATGTTGTAAAAAGTAAAAAATTGTGGTCCGCTTGCTGTCGGTTGCTAATACCCCTCTAACGGCGAACGTTTAAAAAGCTATTTTCCAACTATTTATCAGCCCGAAAAACCAGAAGACAGTGGGTCTAACCTCATCATCGCCTTAACTACGAATAAGGCGAAGAACCGGCATACATATATCAACCAAAATACATAGTAAATTCATACTAAGCTTTGGGCCGGGATTGTTGTGATAGAAGGCATGTTTGTCGAACTTAGCATGGTCATCATTCTGGCAGTTGTCGTTTCTGGCATCATGAAGCTGCTCAGGCAGCCGCTCATAATAGGTTATATCATAACGGGCATCCTCGCCGGGCCCCTGCTGCTCGACATAGTAAAGTCGACCGACATGGTGGCTACCTTCTCGAACCTGGGGATCGTTTTCCTTCTTTTCATAGCGGGCCTCAGCCTGAATCCGAGGATCATGAAGAGCGTCGGGAAGGTCTCGCTGATAACGGGCGTCGGACAGGTTGTATTCACAACCATGGTAGGGTTCTTGATCGCCAAGCTGTTCGGCTTCCCGGACATCGCGTCGCTCTACATAGCCATAGCACTGACCTTCAGCAGCACCATCATAATCGTGAAGCTCCTGTCCGACAAGGGCGACCTGCACACGATATACGGTAGGATCTCAATGGGCTTCCTCATAGTGCAGGATGTGATCGCGGTCGTGCTCCTGATGATAATATCAGCGACTTCGGTCGGCGGGCTGGATGCATTATCGGTAACCATTGAGACCATCCTGATCGGCGTGGGCATACTGTCCTTCATCTCGGTCTTCGCGATATTCATACTGCCGAGGATCACCAAGGCGGCCGCGAAGTACCCGGAATTCCTTCTGCTGTTCTCCATAGGATGGCTGCTGCTGCTGGCCGTGATGTTCGGCTACCTGAACTTCTCCGTCGAGATAGGCGCCCTGCTCGCGGGCATATCGTTGTCCATGTCCCCGTACCAGTATGAGATCAAGCTCAAGATGAACGTGCTGAGGGACTTCTTCATACTTTTCTTCTTCGTGCTGCTCGGCTCGCAGATGGTATTCACGAACGTCACGGATTTCCTGCTGCCAATCGCCGTGTTTTCCGTGTTCATCCTCGTGGGCAACCCGCTAATAGTGATGATACTCATGGGGCTGCTCAGGTACACCAAGCGCAATGGCTTCCTCGCGGGCCTGACCGTAGCCCAGATAAGCGAGTTCTCGCTGATATTGATAGCCCTGGGCGTCAAACTGGGGCACATCCAGAACGAGATACTGTCTCTGGTGACCGCAACGGGGCTCATAACGATATTCGGCTCGACCTATCTCATAATGCATTCAAACTCGCTTTATGCCCGCCTGTCCAGGTACCTGAGGGTCTTCGAGAGGAGCGGCCGGAAGATCGACGAGCATATCTACCACAAGGGTGAGCATTACGACATAATACTGTTCGGCTACGAGAGGATAGGATTCAGCCTGCTCGAGTCGATTAAGAACCTCAAGAAGAAGTTCCTGATAATAGACTACGACCCAGAGAAGATAACGAGCCTTGCTTCCGAGGGCTACGAATGCAGATACGGCGACGCCAACGACACCGAGCTGCTGAACGAGCTCAGCTTCTCCACGGCGAAGATGATAATCTCGACCATACCTGACATGGACACCAACCTCCTTCTGATGAAGAAGGCCAGAGAGCAAAACAAGAAAGCGATAATAATCATAGTCTCATACCACATCGAGGAGGCCCTCAAGCTGTACGAGAACGGGGCGACCTACGTCATCATGCCCCACTTTCTGGGAGGCGAATACACGTCTACACTCATTCAGAAGCATGGAGTGAACCTCGACGAGTTCCTGAAGGAGAAGGTCAAGCACATGAACCACCTGAGGACCAGGATGAAGATGCACCACGAGCACCCGAGGCCCCAGAAGCACAGATGATTCCATTTCTGCCGAACCGGGCGCCTTTCAGATATTTATAGCAGTGGGACAACTATGTAGAGCAGAATCCATGTCCCGATCCGGTGATTGCCATGAAGATGACGTTCTTGGAGAACATCATGAGCCAGTTCAATGCAGCCGCGGATGTGCTGCAACTTTCTGACAGCGACATGGAGATGCTCACGACCCCTAACAAGGTCATCACCGCGAATCTGGTCATCAAGATGGACGACGGCAGCTTCCGGATGTTCCCCGCCTTCAGGGTCCAGCACAATAACGTGAGGGGCCCGTACAAGGGTGGCCTGAGGTACCATCCGGACGTCGACCTGGAGGAGGCCAAGTCCCTCGCCATGCTCATGAGCTACAAGTGCGCCGTCGCCGACATCCCCTTCGGGGGCGGCAAGGGCGGCATAGAGGTCAATCCGAAGGCGCTGTCCTCGCGCGAGCTGGAGGCCCTCAGCCGGGCTTTCATAAGGGCCATGCAGTGCGACCTGGGCCCTGAGAAGGACGTGCCCGCACCCGACGTCTATACGAACGAGACCATAATGGACTGGATGGAGGACGAGTACAGCAGGCTGGCCGGCAGGGAGACCCCCGCCGTCATAACGGGGAAATCCGTCAAGAACCACGGGAGCCTCGGCAGGGACGACGCGACCGCGAAGGGCGCGTACTTCATAATCAAGAAGGCCGTCAAGGCGCTCGGCATGGAAGGCAGGAAGCTGACCGTGGCCGTGCAGGGATTCGGCAACGCGGGCTACAACATCGCCAGGATGCTGGAGGATGACGGCAATTTCACGGTCGTGGCCGTCAGCGACAGCAAGGGCGCCGTGTACATAAAGGGAGGCGTCCATGCGGATTCCATCATGAGGCACAAGAAGGAAGAGGGCATGATCGACGGGATATACTACAAGGGGTCGGTCTGCGAGGAGATTGAGCACAAGCACATGTCCAATCAGGAGCTGCTCGAGCTGGACGTGGACATCCTCATACCGGCCGCTCTCGAGGGCCAGATAACCAAGGACAACGCCCCGAATATCAAGGCTAAGATCATTGCAGAGCTCGCCAACGGACCCGTGACGTTCGGCGCCGACAGGATACTCGACAAGAAGGGCGTCCTCGTCCTGCCGGACATACTGGCGAACGCGGGAGGCGTCACCGTCAGCTATTTCGAATGGTACCAGAACATGCACGATGAGAAGTGGAGCAGGGAGCGGGTGTACGGCAAGCTCAGGGGGAAGATGGAGAAGGCGTTCGACGACATCAACGCGATCAGGCAGAAGAGGAGGGTTTCCTTCAGGACGGCGGCGTTCGTCTACGCCATACAGTGCATCATGCAGGCCGGCAAGGGGAAGCATTGGCCCTGATTCGCGTCATCCGAATTGTCCGCATGAATGAAATGGAGGGTGCCGGTTTATATTGAGCTGTAAGGGCTTCGCGAAGCCCCATTTTAAAGCGCTATGAAGGTGTCCGAATGGTGAAGGGAAAACTGCCGGGGCTGGGGAAGATCAACCCAGCGTTCTTCAACGAGACCATATATCCGCGCCTCGGGGCCGATGACGATTCCGTCCTGGTCAAGCCCCGGAACGGCGTGGACTTCGGGGTCGTGGACCTCGGGGACGACGTCCTCGTGGCTTCAACAGACCCTTTCTACATCGCCCCCGCCCTCGGCTGGGAGAAGGCTGCATGGTTCGCGGTTCACATCCTGGCAAGCGACGTCGCCGTGAGCGGGATCAGGCCCAGGTATCTCGCCGTCGACCTGAACCTGCCCCCTGAGATGTCAGAGGAGACGCTTGAGACCATATGGAAGGCGGTCGACGATGAATGCAGGAAGCTCGGCATCGCCGTGCTGACCGGCCACACGGCAAGATACGCGGGATGCAGCTACCCGATGGTCGGCGGTGCGACCATGTTCGGCATCGGCAAGAAGGAAAGCCTGATCGTGCCGAAGGCGCTTCCAGGCGACATGATCATTGTCTCGAAGGGGCCCGCGGTGGAGACCACCGGCCTCATGGCTACCCAGTTCCCCGAGTTCCTGGAGCGGTGCCACGGCGCGGATTTCGTCGAGCTGGCCCAGCGGGTCTTCTACCAGATGTCGACGGTGAAGGACGCCCTGACGGCGGCCAGCGTGGGGGGCGTCACCGCGATGCACGACGCCACGGAATGCGGCGTGTTCGGGGGGCTGTTCGAGGTCGCCCAGGTGAGCGGAGCCGGCATGAGGATAGCATTGGAGGATATCGTTTTCCAGGACGTCATCAGGAAGACATGCGAGTGCTTCGGCATAGACGCCTTCAAGGCAATCAGCGAGGGGACCCTCATCGCGACGGTCAACCCGGACAAGGCCGGTGCCGTGGTCAAGGCATTGGAGAGGAAGGGCATACCGGCCAGCATAATAGGCGAGGTCCTGCCGGGCGGTGAAGGCATCACCGTTTCCGAAGGCGGGAGGGAATACGGGCTCGAGCACCCGCATGCGGACCCGTTCTGGATAAGGTTCGAGGAGTACCTCAAGAAGCAGAATCCGGTACATGGGAAATTAATATAAAAAAGGAATCATCACATATCTTATATCGGTCGATGAAGATGATGACATGGCTTGGGAAATAGACAGGGAGAAGTGCCTCAGATGCGGAGCCTGCGTATCCGTATGCCCGGAGCTTGCGCTCAATCTGAAGGAGGAAGGCGTCCTGCATGACGCGGATAGGTGCACTTCGTGCGGAATCTGCGGCAGGGTCTGCCCAGTAAGGTCCATAACGGTGGTTAAATGAGAGCTTTTGTGAAGGACAGCTATGACGTGGTGGTCGCGGGAGCGGGGCCGGGCGGCAGCAGGACAGCCATGAAGCTCGCGGAGCTCGGCCACTCCGTCCTGTTGCTGGAGAAGAGGCAGGAGATCGGCGCCCCCAAGAGGTGCGCCGAGGGGCTGACGCTCACTGCCGTGGACATCATGGGCGACATACCGCAAAACTGCAAGATGCGGGAGATCGTCGGCGCCAAGGTATATTCGCCCGACGGGAATAGCGTCCTCGTACACTACGGCAAGCATGGGGGATACTGCCTCGAGAGGAAGCAGTTCGACAAGTGGCTCGCCTGCGAGGCTTCGAGGGCCGGGGCGACTGTCCTGGCCAACTCCGAGGTCACCGACGTCATCAAGGAAGGCGGCAGGGTGAAGGGCGTCAAGGCCAGGATATGCGGGGAGGACGAGATCGAGATCATGTCGAGCGTCGTCGTCGCTGCCGACGGCATCGAATCGACCATATCCCGGAAGGCGGGGCTGGACACGACCAACAGCCTTGTCAACGTCGATTCCGGCTTCCAGTACGAGATGAGCAACCTGCATATGGAGGACCCGGACAAGATCATCCTCTACTTCGGCAACGATATCGCCCCGCGTGGATACGTTTGGATATTCCCTAAGGGGAAGGACGTCGCCAACGTCGGCATCGGCACCGCCCTGTCGGAGAAGTCTGCGAAGCATTACCTGGACAGGTTCATCGAGAGCCATCCGGAGATATTCAAGGACGCGGGCATCGTGGAGGTGAACAGCGGCGGCATACCCGTCGGGGGGTTCCTGCGCGACATGGTCCTCGACGGCTTCCTTGCCGTGGGAGACGCGGCCCACCAGGTCAACCCCATCCACGGCGGGGGGCTCAAGGAGGCCTCGGTGGCCGCAGAAATCGCGGCGAAGGTCATACACAGGGCGCTCATGGAAGGGGACGTCTCGCACGATTCCCTCTCCGAGTACAACGACCTGTGGTGGAAGGAGAGGGGGGAAAGGCTAAAGAAGGTGGAGAAGCTGAGGCAGGTGACGGAGAAGCTTTCCGACAAAGACCTCAACATGCTGGCGAAATCCCTCACGAGCGACGTCCTCATCGGCCTGACGAGGGGCAGCAAGATGGGGACCCTAGCCAAGGTCCTGATGAAGAACCCGCGCCTCATAGGCATCGCCAGGCATCTTTTTTGAGCGCATCTTCGCATCATCCATCCAAGCCCGCCTGATTTTCTAACCCGCCAAATAAATATCTCCGGTTCCAATATAGAAGCAATGACCTGTTATGTCAAGCACCTGAGCGAGATAATGAGAAGAGCGGGCGCCGAGAACACGTATGAGAACAAGCAGCTACTTGACAAGATCGTGCGAGAGGTCCTTTCGATGGAGCGCAATGACTGCGCCGACGTGTGGAAAAGCGTGAAGGCCATAATGTTCAGCGGCAACGAGAAGCACAAGATGCTCTTCGAGGACAGGGTCGTTGAGATTTTCATCAAGAGGCTGATTACGGGGTAGCATGATCGACCCCCTCTTTGCGCTAAGCGGAATCGGGATGATGCTGGTCGGGCTCGTGCCCGTTCTGTGGTGGAGATACAGGACGCTAGTTCCTTGGCGCGATTTCTGGTACGGGGCCGGCATCTGGGCCGTCGCCATTTCCGCCAAGCTGGTGCTTGACCTTTCCATCACGCCCGTGCTTGTCAGCTGGCTCAGCGGCATATACACGGGGATGGGCATCGCCATCCTCATGGGCGCCTATGTCGGCCTGAGGACAGGGTTCCTGGAATCCGGCCTGGCTTATCTTGTCGCAATCAAGAAGAAGCTAATGAAATACGATTTCCAGCAGGCCGTCGCTTTCGGCCTGGGATTCGGGGGTTCGGAAGCGTTCCTGCTGGGGTTATTATCATTCATAAACATTGCCGTGCTGCTGGCATTCCCTCCAATAATAGACCTGTTGCCGCCCGCGGACAGGGCCGCGCTGCTGTCCCAGCTAACCAGGCCCAGCCTGTTGGTCCTGGCGCCTATCATAGAGAGGGCCTTCACGATCCTGATACACGTGTTCTGCGCCGTGCTCGTCATACTTGCCGTGAAGACTAGGCGGTTCGGGTACTTCATAGCGTCGCTTGCCTTCAAGACATTGGCGGACGGGATGCTCCCGTTGCTGACCATGACGTTCGACAGCAGAACGGTCGCGGGCGCCTATTCCATCGAGGCATTCGTCGTCGCCCTGGGGGCCGTGGGCGCCGCGGGGCTGCTCCTCCTGAGGGGGAGGTTCGGCGAGAGGAGAAAGAGGAGAACCGGGAAGGCCGCTTCGGCATTGATGGTGGTCATTGTGACATTGGCCATCATATCCTTTTCCGCAATATCCGCCCAGAGGAACGTCGCCTCTCCGATCGTCAGGAGGACCATAAACTTCGATGA
Organism: Candidatus Aenigmatarchaeota archaeon; assembly: GCA_016934325.1. GTDB lineage: Archaea > Aenigmatarchaeota > Aenigmatarchaeia > QMZP01 > JAFGSV01 > JAFGSV01. The sequence goes on from JAFGSV010000033.1 coordinate 8,430, forward strand.
CTTTGAGGGAAGGTATAAATTCATCCTGAACGGAAGCATGATCGGCCACAGCGAGTTCGAGTACATGGGCAAGTCGATTCATGCCGGCATCGACACCTATATGATATCCGAGGACGTCAACCTTTCAAGCCCCGATTACGACATGAGCGTCTCGGGGGTGCTCCACGTCACCCTCGATGCGCGGCCGGTGCTCTTCAACATGACCATACGCAAGAACGGCGACCTGAAGAACGTGCTATGCGAGTTCGGAGACGGCATGGTAACCGAGAGAATCACGGAGAACAACGAGACAAGGGCCGTCCGCTCCGGCGTCCATCCCGACTCCTTCCTCGTGGCAAACAACATGATATCCCACTGGGCCCTCATGTTCAGGGCCGCGAAGCTCGAGCCCCAGAACACCTACATAGCCCGCATATACAGCCCGAACATGGGAGGCGAGCTGGTCAGGTCCCTGGAGATAAGCGATGTCAGGCTGGTCAGCATAAACGGCCACGAGTACGAAGCCTACGTCTTCGAGGAGGAGACGGGGAACCTGAACTACGTCACTCCCGAGGGGGTGCTGCTGAAGATAGAGAACCACATCCTCGACATCGTGCTGAGCAACGGCCAACCTAGGAGCGGAACGGGGCTCTTCAGGTGAATGCCTATCGGATGGTTTTCGTTATCGTCCATGGCATTTCGATCGCCCCATGCCCGGCGCAGCAAGATGCTGACTGAATCGGTCATCGGCAGCCATTTTTAAGCATTGACAGCTTTTATTATTCCTATGGATTTCATTGAAGCTGTCGTCCTCGCCATCATCCAGGGCATCACCGAATGGCTCCCGATCAGCAGCGAGGGAGTCTCGAGCCTGGTGATGATAAACTTCTTCGACAAGAGCCTGGTCGAGGCGGTCTTCATGGCCGGCTGGCTGCACACAGGCACCCTGCTGGCGGCCATCGTGTACTTCTGGAAGGACATCAAGGAGATCATGCGCAACCTGCCCAAGTACTTCAGGAATCCGGCGGACAGGGAGGGCTATTCTGGGCTGACTAGCTTCCTTCTCATATCGACCGCTTTCACTGCCATCATAGGCGCTCCCCTGCTCTTCTTCAGCTTGGATAATATCGATTTCGCCGGCGGGAACGCCATGGCTTTCATAGGCGTCCTGCTGGTCGTCACCGGGCTCATCCAGAAGTTCATCAGGCCCTCAAGCATCTTCGCCGGAACGACCAGGCTGAAGGACGCGGCGCTCGTCGGAATAATACAGGCTTTCTCGGTGCTGCCGGGGCTGAGCAGGTCCGGCCTCACGACATCGACCCTGCTGCTGAGGAAGCATGACCCCGAATACGCCCTTAAGCTTAGCTTCCTCATGAGCATACCGGCAGTCCTCGTGGCCGAGATCGGGCTGTTGCTCCTGCAGAAGGTAACCTTCGACGTTTTCTCGCTGGTCGCCATCCTCGTGTCGTTCCTGCTAGGGCTCCTCACCCTCGGATCGCTGCTGAGGATTGCCCAGAGGGTGAACTTCGGCTATTTCTGCATCTTCCTGGGCGCCCTGAGCATGCTGGCCGTTTTGCTCTAGAATCTCGTCTCTGGTCTTGCGTTTGAAAGGTTCACAGCATTCTAAGAAGGGATATAGTTATCGACGCCACAAGGGGCATCGTGACATTGTCCTCGATCCTTCTCCCCTTGATGAAATCGATAGCCTCTATTACATTCGCGAACAGCGATGCAAGTAATGCTTCAATTGGGGATACAAACAGGCTGGCCCCCAAAAAGGCGAACAAGAAGCCTGCCATGCTGCCCTCTAGGAATTTCTCGTCGCTGAGGGGGTGCCTGACCTTGCCGATCTTGACGCCCACGAGAGGCGATATAGAATCCGCCAATACGAAGACCGTAATCGAAGCCAGAACTATGTCTGTCTCGAACAGGGCCATGGTCAGCAGAAGGCCGACGCCGAAGAAAAGGGCGCCCCTTCCCGGGATGCCGGCATCGATGTCATGCTGCCGCTCGAAATGGCGCAAGAACCAGCCAATTATCGGCAACGGCCTCTTCCTGCTGGCCGCAGATATCAGGAAACCGACGAGCACAACGGCGAGCACGATCCATACGTCAAGCACCCCGAGATAAATGCCCGCGACCACTAGCATCCCCAGCACGAGATGGAAGATGTTCCTTCTCGTCTCAAGCGAAAAGCCTGTCATAAATAATCATCGTTGAATCCGTTATTTAAAAGGCCTCGACAGCGGGGAATAGTTCTGAGATCGGTATTATCGGGATTCTGGACCTGCCGAACTTGAACTTGGTGACTCCCATTTCAATCAGCTGCTGGATCTGATCCTCATCGAGCACCATTTCCTTGGATTGATAACATACCATCCTGTCAGCACTGATTCCGGAATAAAGATTATAAGATTTGTTCATCTCCGATATCCTTAGATAGTGGTCCTTGAGGCTTGGACAATCCCTTTGGCATGGATGATTCGCAATAACGATCGACCTGCCACGGTTTTCCGCACCGATTTCATCGAAAAACCCCTTATTGATCCTGCCGTCCGGCGTGAGCACATGCTCGGGTTTGATGACGACTTGATCATATATCCTGAACAAGTGCTGATATTTGCTGGGATTGAAGTAATGCATGATCAGCGAGCATACCTGAACCAGATTCTTGCCTCGGCCTCCATACCTTTTCCTGACAGCCTTCGCATACTCCTTGCTTGCCAGGACGACACCATTGCCGCATTCATTCTCGGCCAGCATATCCAGATACTCGAAGGCATCATCCAAATTGTCATGTCTGACATCTGGAATAACGTTTGTCATGGTGGCGAAAATCGGAACTCCCAACCTGTTCAGCCTCCTCGTTCTGGCCTTTATGAGGCCCTGTGTCTTCCCGCGCCAGTCTTCATTGCCTTCTGCGATGCATTCAGAAACGGTCTTGCCGCTCCTGAAAGACAAGTAATCCGAATCGAAGTTTTCACCGGCCTCGAAACTTCTGCCCCCGTTCATGTCGCAAGGGTATGATCCGAATCCGCAGACTCTGTACGTGTTGCCTTGCGAATCCTGATATTTCTTTCTAATCTTTTTTGTATTGAGCAGCACATGCGGGATCTCTAAAGTAATATCGGACATATTTTCATTACTTTATTATGACAAAAATATATAAAGTTTATTCTAATCGGCGATATCCTTCATAGAAGATTAAAAGATGCCGACTCATTTCTTTTTCTTCCTGAGGGCGGCGTTGACTAGCCTCAGGGCGTTTATCCTGATGAATCCCCTGGCATCCCTCTGGTCGTATCCGCCGGCTATGTCCATGCTCGACTGCGCCTCGTCATACAAGGAGTTCGGCGATTCCCTTCCAGTGATTATGATGTTTCCCTTGTATAGCTTGGCTTTCACCTTCCCAGTGACGTACTCCTGGGTCTTGTCGATCATGGTCATGAGCAGCTCCATCTCCGGGGAGTACCAGAACCCGTAGTAGACGAGCTCCGCGAACTTGGGTATCAGCCCGTCCCTGATGTGCATGACCTCCCTGTCCATGGTCAGCCCCTCCAGGTCCCTGTGCGCCGCCAGCAGGACAGACCCCGCAGGGGTCTCATATACGCCCCTCGACTTTATCCCCACGAACCTGTTCTCGACCATGTCTACGCGGCTGATGCCGTTCTTGCCTGCAATCTTGTTGAGGTAGACGAAAAGCTCCAAAGGCGCCGTCTTCACCGTGCCGTCGTCCAGGTTTCTGACCTTCACGGGTATGCCCTGCTTGAATTCTATCTCGATCGTGGTCTCCTTGTCGGGGGCGTCCTTCGGGGACACCGTCAGCTCGAACATGTCGGGCCTGGGGCCCTGCGCGGGATCCTCGAGCATGCCGGCCTCATAGCTGATGTGCATGAGATTGGGGTCGGAGCTCCATGGCTCCTTCTTCGTGGCCTTCACGGGGATGCCGTGCTTCTTGGCGAAGTCTATCAGGTCGGACCTTCCCTGGAACCTCTGCAGGAACTCCTCGTCCTTCCATGGGGCTATGACCTCGACGCCCGGCATGAGGGTGTAATAGGTCAGCTCGAACCTGACCTGGTCGTTGCCTTTTCCGGTCGCCCCGTGAGCGACAACGTTCGCGCCTTCCTTCCTGGCGATGTCTATCTGCCTCTTGGCTATCAGCGGTCTCGCGAGTGAGGTCCCAAGCAGGTACCTCCCCTCATAGACGGCATTGGCCTTGATCGCATGGAAGATGAAATCCTTGACGAACTCCTCCTTCAGGTCCTCGACGTATACCCTGGAGGCTCCCGTTCTGAGGGCCTTCTTCCGTATCTCCCCGAAATCCTCCTGCTGGCCCACGTCGGCCACATAGGCTATGACGTCATAGCCCTTCTCCTTCAGCCACAGGAGGATGACCGATGTGTCAAGGCCACCGCTATAAGCCAGAACCACCTTTTTTCGGCCCATGTGTCTAATATTTATAACGCTTATAAATAAATTGTTGACCAATAATTCAACAATAAATTGTATCTTAAGGGTAATATATTTAAATACAGTCTGTAAAATAACAATGATTTTTGGAAAATGTTTCCATAAAATGAGGCAGGGATGATGAGATGAAACTGTGGGAAAACGGCAACGGGGTCGGCGTTCATGAGAAGGTGGAGGAATTCACCGCGGGCGAGGACATAAGGCTCGACCAGCAGCTGGTGGAGTGGGACGCCATCGGTTCCATGGCGCACGCGAGTATGCTGAACAAGATCGGCATAATAACCCATTCGGAGCTCATGGACCTGAAGAAGGCCCTTGTCGATGTGGTGAACCTGCAAGAGAAGGGGAAATTCAGGATCGAGCTGAAGGACGAGGACGTCCACACGAAGATAGAGAACTACCTCACCGAGACCCTGGGGAACGTCGGGAAGAAGATACACACGGGGAGGAGCCGGAATGACCAGGTCATGGTGGACCTCAGGCTTTACACCAAGGAGAAGCTGCTCAAGATCGAGAAGAACCTCCTGACGCTGTGCAAGGAGATGGCAAGGTTCGCCGATTTGCACAAGGATGTGCCTATGCCTGGCTATACGCATTTCCAGAAGGCGATGCCTTCATCCGTGGGCCTGTGGGCCATGGCTTACGTCGAATCTTTCCTGGATGACCTGAAGATGCTCAAGACCGCCTACAGCATAAATGACCAGAACCCGCTCGGGTCTGCCGCAGGGTACGGGGTCCCGCTCGACCTGGACAGGGACTTGACTACGAAGCTGCTCGGATTCGGCTCCTTGCAGAACAACGTGCTTTATGTCCAGAACAGCAGGGGCAAGATCGAGTCCATTGTGCTTTCGGCGCTGATGCAGATCATGCTTGACCTCGGGAAGCTCAGCAATGACGTGATACTCTACAGCACGGACGAGTTCGGTTTCTTCAAGATAGGCGAGAGGTTCAGGACAGGAAGCAGCATAATGCCGAAGAAGAGGAATCCGGACATACTGGAGCTTGTCAGGGGCAAGGTTAACATAATCACTTCGTCCCTCAACCAGGTGATCGGCACCATAAAGACCCTGCCGTCCGGATACCAGAGGGACCTGCAGGAGACCAAGGAGCCCCTCATTAAGAGCCTCGGGGTGACGAACAACTCCCTGGAGATGGTGGTCTTGGCGGTCAGGGACATATCCGTCAGCAGGGAAAGGCTCATCCAATCCTTCTCGTCGGGCATTTTCGCTACGGACGAGGCCTTCAAGCTCGTTTCCCAGGGCATTCCCTTCAGGGATGCTTACAAGCACGTCGACTACAATTTCCAGAAGTACAAGAAGGAGTCGCCGGAAGAGATAATCAAGAAGAGGAAGTACAAGGGGACCACAGGCGACCTTGGCATCCTCAACATAAAGAAGAAGATCGACCGGGAGATGGCCGGCTCAAAGGCCCGGGAGAGGGAGTTCAAGAACGTCATAACGAAACTGATGAAGGCCTGATTCACCTCGCATGCTGCCTCCGAAAAAGAAAAAAGCCGTCCTATAGCTGCTTCTTGATTATGATGTAGGTCGATATGTTCTCGACGCCCCTCTTCTTGAGATTCTGAATGATGAACTCGTTAAGCGTGTCAATGTCACGCGTGGAGACCTTGATGAGGACGTTCGTGGCTCCTGAAATGATGTAGCATTCGTCGACTTCCGGCAGGGCCATCAGCTCCGCCGAGAAATCGTCCTGATGGAGCTTGGAGGTGTACGCGATGTTAATCAGTATGAAGGCCTCTATCTCCTTGCCCAGCTTCTTCCTGTCAATGATGGCCGTGTATCCCTTTATCACGCCGCTCTTCTCGAGGTTCTTTATCCTGTTGAATACGGTCGTTATGGGGATTCCGGTCTTCCTGGCGATCTGCTTCACTCCCAGCCTCGCATTCCCCTGCAAAGCATCCAGTATGGTCACGTCCTTGTCCTGAAGCTTCTGCAACTTTTCCGCCGTCATAGCCGTCCTCTCATGCCGAATTCCAATATGATATTTTGAAATATGAAATATTTTTTCATCTTTATTCTATTTAAAGATTATCCATATACCATTCATTCATTTATAGGATGGGTATTCCTTTATGATAGCGATTTCCATAAATCTGGCATGAAAAAAGTGGAATTGTATTCAATTTCTGAAAAACGATATGCAGCTCGTCAATGTATTTGGAATCATTTTCCATTATTATATGATTTTTTAGCATAATTCGTGCATTCTTTCATGTATTGAGGAAAGTGTTTTTATTATAGTTGCGTCAAATCAGTATCATGGGGATGGAATTTTATTACTCTGAGAAGACGGCCAAGAAGAGGTGCTTGTCAGACGACCATCTCGACACCAGGGAATTCGACTTCATGCAGAAATTCGCCAGCGACATCGACGAGATCAGAACGCATGGCGCTGAGCAGACCGAGAAATGCCTGACCGTGGTGAACACGTCATTCCACGATTCCTGGGGGAACGTCTTTTAATCCGAAACGTATGCTGGGTGGGCTTCATGGAAAGCGTCGTTAAGCTCGATTCCAAGGGCAGGATTCTGATACCGGCCAGCTTCAGGAAGAAGCTCGGCATAGGCGCCGACACGGAGCTGGTTCTCATGCATGGGGAGAGGGATGACGAGGTGAGGATTTTGCCAATCAGCGACCAGGCTGCGGCCAAGTGCACGGTCATGCTCAACAACGGTCCAGGGAACTTGACCAACGTCATGGAGGTCCTCGACATGCTCAATGTCGGGGTCCTTCTGAGCGAGAGCAGGAACCTTGCGGGCAACGGCATGTCCGAATGGACCTTCGTCCTTGACACCAGCAAATCGAAGGAGCAGAACGATGACATCCAGAGCAGGCTCAAGTCTCTCGATGGTGTAATATCCGCGGTATTCTCGAAAAAGGAATCGTAAACATGAACCCGATGGGCTACTGCTTTTCTTTCCGAAATCAGCGGCTGTGAAGATTCCCGGCGTCCTTCCCGAAATTATTAAATAAAGCAGAACAAATTTATACAGTGGTGATTCGATTGGACTACGGGAAGCTGGGCCTGAGATGCGGAATCGAGATACACCAGCAGCTGGACACGGCGCACAAGCTTTTCTGCGGCTGCCCTCCAATGTTATCTTCCGACAAGCCCGTATCCGCCGTCAGGCGCAGGATGAGAGCGGTGGCGGGGGAGCTGGGAGAGGTGGACGCGGCCGCCATGCATGAGCTGATCATCGGCAAGGAATTCAATTACCAGGTTTACGAAGATTCATCCTGCCTCGTGGAGACCGACAGCGAGCCCCCGCATTCCCTTGACAGCGAGTCGCTGCGTACCGCTCTGACAATCGCCGTCATGCTGGGCTGCGAGATACCGAACGAGGCCCATGTCATGAGGAAGACCGTGATCGATGGCTCGAACACTTCCGGTTTCCAGAGGACGCTTATCATCGGGCTCGATGGCAGGCTGCCGACAGGCTTCGGCCCTGTTGGTATAACCAACGTCTGCCTGGAGGAGGACGCCGCCCAGATCCTCCAGAGGGACGCCGGGGCCGTCACGTACGGCCTAGACAGGCTCGCCATCCCATTGGTCGAGATAGGGACATCGGCTGACATAGGGACCCCGGAGCAAGCCAGGGAGGTGGCCAGCGGGCTGGGGACGATGCTCCGATCGACCGGAAAGGTCAAGAGGGGGATAGGAACCATCAGGCAGGACATAAACATATCGATAAGAGAAGGGGCGAGGGTCGAGATCAAGGGAGCGCAGGAGCTCAGGCTTGTTCCCAAGCTGGTGGAGAACGAGGCGCTGAGGCAGCTGTCGCTCGCCGGGATAAGGGACGAGCTCAGGAAGAAGGGGTTCAGGAAAGTCAGGTCCGCAGTGAAGGACGTATCGAGCGCGTTCAGGAAGACTGACAGCCGGATAATGAAGGGCAAGCGCACTTTCGCCATAGTCATACCCGGTTTCGCGGGGTTCCTGGCAAGGAAGCTCACCGAGACCAGGACCCTCGGAAACGAGATCGCCAGCTACGTCAAGGCCAGGGCAGGAATCCCCGGGATCATCCATTCCGACGAGGATCTGCAGAAATACAGGCTCGAGAGAGAATTCGAGGATCTCAGGGGCAGGCTCGACGTCAAGCACGGGGATACCCTCATCATCATGGCGGCAGAAAGGCCTCTCGCTGAGAAAACGGCAAGGGCGCTGGAGGAGAGGGTGAACCAGCTGCCGCTTGGCGTCCCCAGGGAGGTCAGGAGGGCATTGCCGAACGGCGACACCGAATTCCTGAGGCCATTGCCGGGCGCCGCGAGGATGTATCCTGAGACGGACGTGGAGCCCATCCAGATAGTACCCGCCATGTTAAAGGAGGTCAGGAAGAACCTGCCCGAGACATGGGAGAAGAAGATAACGAGGCTTGCGAGGTCGTACCCGATTTCCAAGGAGCTTTCCGGGCAGATGGTCCATTCGGGGATGGACGTCATGTTCGAGAGGCTGGCAGGCAGGCATGACCCCAGGCTGGTTTCCTCCACTCTGCTTTCCGCGATGAAGGGTATAGAAAGGGAGGGGCTGGATACGGGCGCAATAACGGAGAAGAACCTGGACGAGCTCTTCGGGCTCGTCGAGGGGAAGAAGATGGCCAAGGAGGCCATCCCCGATGTTCTGAGGGCCTTGGCGAAAAGCCCGGGGAGGAGCACTACCGACATCGTCAGCAAGCTGGGCGTGGGAGGCATGACGAGTGCTGAGCTGGTCGGAATAATCCGGAAGATCCTAACGGAGAAGAAGGGTCTGCTGAGCCACCCCAGAAGGGAGAATGTGCTGATGGGGCTGGTCATGCGCGAGGTCAGGGGGAAGATAGACGGCAAGGCCGTCCTTCAGGCCCTGCGGAGCGAGCTCAAGAGGTCAGGATAGTCCCAGGCCCCGGTTTCTTATTGGTTTATTGCCGGGCCATTTTTCGGGGTTTTGTTGTTTTTTTCGGGAATTGACATTGCATTTATAAAATTTATTGCATAAAACATCGTATTAAATGATTGATGATAAACATGATGCTTGACGATGACGCAAGACGAAACGCTTTCGCGATGGTCTCCATCGCGGTAATAGCTGCACTCTCATTGGCCGCGATAGCGCCTTTGCTTGCCGCAGGAGAGGAAGGCGTTGACTCGGGCGCCGACCTTATGCAGATAAGGAAATCCCAAGCGATATGCAGGGTAATCGGCGAGGATGTGCTCAGCGGCAGGCCCATCACATCCTGCTTCTATGGTGTTAAGGTCGACAGCAGCACCGTTAGGCATGGAGAGGAGATAACCAACGTCAGGATCCTTGCGAAGGAGCAGCTTTATTTCGGCGGCACGTACACCGATGGTGAATACAACTATGACGGGGAGTTTATCGGGAAGTTCGGCAAGGTGTTCAAGTACAACGACAACGCCGACGTGTTCTGGAAGGTCGAGGTCGGGCTGAACGGAAGCACGCTGGAATACTGCTCAATGAGGGACATGGAATACGACGGCACCGCCCGCACCAAGGAAACCTGCGAGTCCCTGAACATCGACATACAGTGAGAAAGCGACGCATTCTTTTTCCGAGACGAAATAGCCGACAGGCTTGTCTAAAGACAGCATACCATTAAGGTTATAAATATAAACCACCATGTTATATTGGAAACTCCTTATGGGTAATGGCATGAAGTCCGGAAAGGAAGGCATCAAGTGCAATTGTACGGTGTGCGGCTCCAGGTTCAGGATTAGGGTCGACAGGCAGGGGAACGTGAACCACGAGGCCACCTACTGCGTCTTCTGCAGGGCGATGCTGGAAGATATAGAGGACGCTGACATCGATTCCATCAGGAAGTGAATTCTGCACAGAAACTGAAAGGTCGGGTTCAATAAACTGGCCAGAAATTCTATGGGATCATAATATCTAATATAATCCCTCTAACACGCACATTTCCCTGTAGTCATGAAGGTTTGCGGCACCGACATTGCTCATCGTCATCGCAACCCCAAGGGCGGTCTTCTCCATTCCCGGCTTCAGCCTTCCGACCAGGGGTATCAAGTAGAAACCGCCCTCCTCTATGTCGGCTCTCCTGACACCTTCCCCGACATCGTATCTCGCGAAAGACCTTGCCTTGTAGGAGCCTTCTCCCCAGTTCTCTATGTACAAAATCCCTCCTTCATTATGAACAGGTCCCGCCGCCTCCTCGAACATGTTGAAATACGTCCCCATCATGGCAGCATCGGCGAATGCAAGGGCTGCGTTGATGCTTCTCGTATCCTGCCTCAGGTTTCTTCTTACCAAAACCCTCTTGTCAAAATCAGGGTCAAGGGTACCGATGCCGCCATCGGCTATCATGGGACGATACACGCCAAGTTTCTCTCTCGCTTTGTAGAAGTCATATAATGCTCTCAGTATGTCTCCGCCGACCCCCCTGTTATCAGTAGTCAGGCACATCCTTCCGCTGCCCATTCCGACTTTGAACAAGTCGGCCCCGGCTTCGACAAGGGTGTCATAGACAGGAACTTCGATCAGCTTGCCGCTCCTGGTCTTCTTGATTGCCGTGGTAGCGACGACATTACCGGCACATATGTAAGAGTCCGGAAACAATCTCTTGAACTTGCGGAGAGTGCGGACCTGGAAATCGCTTGCACCGTCTGACGCGTCAATGAATATGATGTCCGCGCCCGCTTCGAGCAAGGCCTCCGCCCTCTTCTCCCACTTGTATGTATGTATTGCCCCTCCCACAGCGTACCCGTTATGCATGTAATTGAATGTAAGACCTTTCATGACGCCGTTCCGATCAACCACGGGCATGCATCCTTTTCTTGCCTTCTTCATTCTGTTCTGGATCGTTTTCGGCTGGCATCTTTCCGATACGTAGTCCTCTCCATTTTTCGCTTTTTCAATATCGAACGGTATCACAATCTTGCCCCATTCGTTTTTCCTGCTCCTTGCCAGCCCTATCGCTTCATGCAAATCAACGTTCAAGCAATCGTTCGGGATCCCCTCACGATAACGAAAAAGGCCTTTAAGCTTCCTTTCATCATCGCATATTGGTATTACGGAGTGGCCTACCTTGTTATACCTGTCGATGGCATCGCCGACTTTTGATGCGTCACCGTCGACATTTATCCATTCCGGCTGTTCCACGAATTCAAGGTCCCCCCTTCTGACTTCGTTTTTCTTGACATTCTCAACCATCCTTTTTGCGACTTCGATGGGATATTGCGAAGGGACAACCGCCATCGCTCCGTTTCTTGCACATTCCCCCAGCAGGCGTTCATTGACCACCGAAGTCATGGCGGCGCCTATGAAGGGAACGCTCAGTTCGACGTCAGGGACAAGCTCGACGGAAAGGTCTACCTTGTCGTGCGTTGTCTTAGAAGTGGTCCATCCGGGAAGAATGTTCATCTCGTGGGGCTCCCCGAGATTTCCGATTATTTTATATGCCATATGATTCTTATGCATAAAAATTTTTTAAGGTTACGGTTCTTTCGAGGAATTTTGGGGGGAAATGATGAAAAACAATTTAAAGGTTGCCGCGGTATATATAGAAATTAGGTCCGCCGACGGCGGCGGTGATTAGGCATGATAATACCCGTGAGATGCATGACCTGCGGGAAGCCCGTGGGCCAGTTCTGGGAAGAGTACAAGAAGAGGACAGGGAAGGGGGAGGATCCCAAGAAGGTGCTGGATTCCCTCGGAATAGAGAGGTACTGCTGCAGGTCGCTCTTCATGACCCACGTCAGCCTGACGGAAAGGGTCGGCCAGTTCCAGAAATAAGAGAAGGTCGCCCCTGCTTTCTCGCCCGCGGGGCCGAATCATTTTTAAGGCGGGGCCGCATTCTCTATTAATGGCTTCGCCTTTCGATCAGATCGGGAATTTCATAGGCCCCTACTCGGACAGCGTCCTGGCCATCATCATAATCGTGGGGGCATTGATAGCGATCAAGATCGCGTTCATGGTCATCGGGAGGCTGAAGAGGGGCGTGAAGGCCATGGGGGGCAAGAACCTTTATGTGAACATGCTCGACGCCTTGAAGCAGCCTATAAGCCTCGGCATCTTCTTGCTGGGCGTCTACCTGGCGCTCAGGTCGCTGACGGCCCTGGCGCCGTTTTCGGGCGACATGGCCTCGGCCTTCGCGGTGATATTCTCCTTCTACCTCGCTTATTTCGCAGCCAAAATCGTGGGGATTTTCATAGACTGGTACGCGGTCGAGATTGCCGAAAAAACAAAGACCACCCTGGATGACCAGTTCCTGCCGATAATCAAGAGGGCCGCCTACGGGATCATATTCGGAATAGTCATAATAATAATGCTCAACCAGCTGGGGGTCCGGGTGGAGACCCTGATCGCCACCCTCGGGATAGGCGGCCTTGCCGTCGCCCTTGCCTTGCAGCCCACGCTTGCCAACTTCTTCTCAGGCATGCAGATGGTGCTTGACAGGCCGCTGAGGATCGGCGATTTCGTCGAGCTTGATGCGGGAGAAAGGGGCACCGTGGTGGACATAGGGTGGAGAAGCACCAAGATAAGGACGTACATGAACAACATAGTCACCATCCCCAACAGCAAGCTTTCGGACAGCAAGATAACGAACTTCAACACGCCGAGCCCCGAGATCGGGTTCTCGATCGACTGCGGCGTCGCCTACGACTCCGACCTCGACAAGGTGGAGCGGGTCAGCATCGAGGTGGCCACCGAGATCATTGAAAAGTACAGCGGCGTCAATGGCTTCAAGCCCGTATTCAGGTTCAGGGAGTTCGGCGACTCCAGCATAAACTTCAAGGTGGTGATGCGTACAAAGACGCTCGCCGACAGCTACCTGGCGACACACGAGTTCATCAAGGCGCTCAAGAAGCGGTTCGACAGGGAAGGCATAGGGATTGCCTTCCCGCAGGTCGACGTCCACATGGACAAGCCCAGGGCGAGGCCCGCAAGGAAGAGCCCTGCAAGACAGAAGAGGAAAGGCGGGCGAAGGTAGCCGGTTGGAAATATTCCAGGGATTCTTATAAAACGATAAAATGCGCCCCCTGCGGGCGTATCCTCAGAACCTCCAGTAGACCGTGAAGATCCTGATTATGGCCTGCAGCGTGCATCCCACGCAGACGATCAGGTTGAACACGAACAGCGCCGTGAGCGGCCAGGCCCATTCAACGCCGAACACCGCAGCCACCCATGGCAGGACATAGAACCATATGAGCCACGCATACAGCACGACCCCGACGACAGGGATGAAACCGAGAAGCAGCAGTATGCCCAGGATGATCTGCGTGACTATGGCCATCAGGATTCCCAGCGGCCCGTATGCGATCGTGCAGAACACCATCCCGAGTATCAGCGCAATGACGTTCGAGTAGATGTAGAGCTTCTTCTTTACCATACCGATCCCATGTCTATGCTCAAATGCCGATTTATTACCCTATATTATATATTCACTGTGGCTAAAAATATAAAAGCTGGTCAATATGGTCGATCTTCCGATAAGGGTTGAGAACGTGGTCGCTGTGGCCCTGCTCGGGGTTGACGTCCCCCTCGACAAGCTGGTTTCCCAGGCAGACAACGCGAACTACGAGCCCGAGCCGTTCTCCGGTCTCGTCTTCAGGACCGGGGAGAAGGGCGTTGCATCGCTGATATTCTCATCGGGCAAGATAGTGTGCACGGGCGCCAAGAGCATAGAACACGCGAAGGAAGTGCTCAGGACCGTAGTGGATAAGATCGGTGAGATAGGCGTCAAGGTGCCGGCCGCATATCCTATTGAAATCGAGAGCATGGTCGCCAGCAGCAGGCTGGACTCCGAGTTCAGCCTGCATGATGTCGCCTCATCGATGGAAAGCGCCGAATACGACCCTGCCCGGTTCCCGGGCCTCATATACAACGTCCCTGATTCTTCAATCTCGATGATGCTTTTCGCCGACGGCAGGATACTGTGCTCGGGCGCCCGCAGCGAGCAGGGGATTAAGGACGCCATCATGCAGCTTGTCGCTGGGATGAAGAAAGCCGGTGTGCATGCATAGGGAATCTGGGGGTGTTTGGGATGATTTCTGTTAAATCGATGCGCGCGGTCGAGAGGAAGGCGAGTGCTATGGGGATAGACGATTCGATCCTCATGGAGAACGCAGGGGCGAACGCGGCGAGGATAGTCGATGACATGGTCGGCCTGCGCGGAAGGGAGGTCCTGGTCTTCTGCGGGACCGGGAACAACGCAGGTGACGGGCTCGTCTTCGCCAGGCACGCGCTCATACTCGGGGCCAAGGTCAGGATATACATGATGAGGGGCAAGGGTTTCCTGAAGCCGCTGGCGAAGCGCAACTACGCCATACTGAAGAACCTTGGCCTCGCCAAGCATGACGTGGGCTTCTACACGAAGATAACGCCGGCGGTCAGCGCTGACATCCTCGTCGACGCAATGCTGGGCATTGGCCTCAAGGGAAAGGTCAGCGACGAATACGGCAAGGCCATCAGTCTGTTCAACAGCATGCCGGGCATCAAGGTCTCGCTCGACTGCCCGTCGGGCATCGATGCCGACACGGGGAGGAGCATGGGCAACGTCGTCAGGCCCGATATCACCATTACCTTCCACGACAGGAAGAGGGGGCTGTCGAAAAGGAATTGTGGCCAGCTGGCCCTCGCAGGCATAGGGATGCCTAAGTGATTAATGAAGCGTAGCATTCCATTTTCTGCCGAAATGAAGTCGCAATCTGAACAACTTCTTTGTTATTATATGACCTTTTTTTAAACAATGGGTTCGATAATACTTTTATTAGGTTCTGGATTGGGCGGTAATCGTGAAGATATGCTATCTTTATCTGCACAGGCTTGCGGGCAGGGGAAGCGGCAGGTACATGCAGTCCCTGCTCACCTACTTCAAGGGGAAGAGGCACCAGCTCTTCCTCGTCGAGGGCATGAGGTCCAAGCTGAGCATCCTCAGGGGCGTCTACGTGAGGTACGTCCATTTCCCATTCCAGATACCGGTATACCAGGGGAGGGCGGACGTGAAGAGGAACGTCAGGATGTCGACCGTTCCCGATTCCCAGCTTTTCAGCCTCATAAGGAGGTTCGCGGAATGGGCGGTCAAGATCAACGAGAGGTTCGGCATTGACATCGTCCACGCGAACCACGCGAGCATAACCCCTTTCTCGGCATACCTCTCCAAGAAGATCAACGGCGTACCCTACGTGGTCACTGCCCACGGGACAGGCATGCTCTCTTCGATGGAGAGCAAGAGGAACTACGAGATCGCCAGGCTCGGCCTCGAGGAATCCGAGAAGGTGATATCCAACAGCAAGTTCACCAAGAGTGGCCTGGTGCGGGACTTCGGAATCCACAAGAACAGGATAAAGGTGGTCTATCCCGGCGTCGACACGGAGGTCTTCAGGCCAGCCACCGAGAGGGTCAAGAAGGCCGTCAGGAGGAAGTACGGATGCGACCGCAAGAGGATCGTTTTATCCTCGGGGTTCTTCAGCGAGGAGAAGGGGTTCCAATACCTCATAGAAGCGGCCAGGGCTTACGAGAAGGGGAACGATGACATAGTCACCCTCATAACAGGTCAGGGCCCCTACCAGCGCGAGCTCGAGGCCATGATCAAGAAGCTCGGGCTGAAGAACACCAGGATACTTGGCTGGGTGCTTAGGAAGGACCTGATAAAGCTCTACGGCACCGCCGACATCTTCGTGACCCCCTCGATATGGGAGGAGCCGTTCGGCCTGGTCTCGGCAGAGGCGCTGGCTTCTCGGACCCCTGTCATCGCTACGAACATGGGAGGCATACCGGAGATAGTGACCCGGGACGTCGGGGATGTCGTGGAGGCGAAATCGGGAGCCAGCATCGCCGATGCGGTGCTGAGCAGGATATACGATGACGGTTGGCTCAGGAGACGCGGGAAAGCGGGAAGAGAAAGGGTGATCGAGCATTTCTCCGTCAAGGTTTGCGGCAGGGAGACGGAGAATGTGTACAAGAGGGCCATAGGATAGGCGCGCATCCGCCGGCTATCGCCTGGATTTCAAAATCCTCCTGTAGACGCGCTCATAGCTGTCGGCCATGACCTCTATGCTGAATTTCCTCTTGACCCACCTGCGGCAGGCCCGCGGGTTTATCTCATGCGCCCTTTTCACGTAAGCCAGGAACTGCCTGTAGTCGTCCGCGATGAATCCCGTCTCGCCGTGCTTTATTATCTCGGGCACTGAGCCCTTGCCGAAAGCGACAACCGGCGTTCCGCAGGCCATCGATTCTATCATCACGAGGCCGAAGGGCTCCTCCCACCTGATCGGGAAGAGAACGCATCTCGCGTGCTGGTACAGATCGAGCTTCTCCTCGAATGGGATGAGCTTCCTGAAGATTATCCTCTTGCCGTCCACGTGGGGGGCGACGTTCTTCATGAACCACGCCTCCTGCCTGCCAGGATCGTACTTGCCGGTTATGATGAGCTTCATGCCGAGCCTCTTCGCTACCCTGATTGCGATGTCGGGGCCCTTGTGCTTGTAGCAGTTACCCAGGAAGAGAAGGTAATCCTCCTTGTCGGGGCTGAAGGTGTACTCGTCGGTGTCGGTCGCGTTGTAGACGACCCCCGCGGACCTAAGCCCGTGCATCCTCTTCTCCTGCTTCTTTGAGATGAACACGAAGTTCGTGGCGTTCCTGAAGAAGTGGAATTCCGGGAACTTTGGCAGCAGGTAGTCGTTGTGCATCGTGGTGACGGTAGGGCGGCTGATGAACTTGGAGCTCGCTATCCCGAAGAATCCCGCGTGGTTGTGGATGATGTCGAACTCGTCGGCTTCCCTGTAGGCGGAATATACCTGCGCCATGTTGAGGAGATGGCTGCAGCTGCCGATGCCCGTCGCTTCCTTCACCAGGTATCTGAGCTTCGCATGGGTCTTGGAATCGCCGGTCGCGAAGAGGGTCACCTTGTGTCCCCTACTCACGAGCTCCTCCGTAAGCATGCTCGCCACCCTCTCCGTCCCGCCGTAAAGCTTGGGAGGCGTAGGCACGATGGGTGGGACGAGCTGGGCTATCTTCATTGCAACATTCACCCCTTCAGTATCCTCCTGTAGACCCTTTCGTAGCCGTCGGCCATGACCTTGACGCTGAATTTCCTCTCGACCCAGCGCCTGCATTTCGCCGGGTCTATCTCCCCCGCCCTCCGAGCGTAGCTGACGAACTCCCTGTAGTTGTCGGCAATGAACCCGGTCTCCCCGTGCTTGATGACCTCTGGCACGGACCCCCTGTTCATCGCCACCACGGGCGTGCCGCAGGCCATGGCCTCCGTCATGACCAGGCCGAAGGGCTCCTCCCAGCGTATGGGGAAGAGCACGCACCTGGCGTGCTGGTAGAGGCTGAGCTTCTTTTTCATGCTTATGGTCGAGTACAGGACAACCTTCTTGCCGTCGACGAACGGCTTCACCTTGCTTTCAAAGTAGGGCGTGTATTTCTTGTCGACCTTCGCGGCCATGATGAGCCTCCTGCCGAGCCGCTTGGCCGCCTTTATCGCCAAGTCCGGTCCCTTGTTCTGGTTTATGTTCCCTATGAAGAAGAAGTAATCCCGCTTGTCGCCGCTGAACTTGTACTGCCCGGTGTCGGTCGCGTTGTAGACCACCCCCGCCGAGCGCAGGCCGCGCAACCTTCTCTGCTGCTTCCTTGAGATGAAGACGAAGCGAGAGGCGTCCTTGTATGTGTCGAATTCCATGGTGCCCGGCCTGATGTAATCGTTGTGCAGGGTCGTCACGACCGGCGTGGACATGTATTTGGCGACCATCAGGCCGTAAGCGCCCGTGTGGCTGTGCACGATGTCGAAATCAAGCTGGTCGTCGAATATCATGGAAGCCTGCAGGATGCCCTTGGTCTCCCTGAAATAGTCTATCCCGACGTTCTTGCTGTAGATGTATTTCAGCTTCGCCTTGGTCCGGGAGTCCCCGGTCGCGTAGAGGGTCACCTTGTGGCCCCTGCGGACGAGCTCCTCCGTGAGCAGGCTCGCTATCCTTTCCGTACCGCCATACTTGGGGGGCGGCGTCGGAAGAATGGGGGGGCAGAGCTGCGCGATGCGGAATCTCATGAGAACCATTCCATAAATATTATTTATGGCCCGGGACCAATAAATAAATTCAAGTGGGGATTTCCGATGAGAATAGCCCAATACTGCCAGTCCGTTTTCAACGTCAGCAGGGGAACGGAGACCTTCGTCAAGAGCATAAGCCTGGAGCTGGCGAAGCGCTGCGAAGTCCATCTTCTCGCGGGAGAGGGAGGCAGCAAGCTGGACGTGAGGGCATTCAGCGGCAGGACGCTGCGCACGTTCAGCTTCCCGTATCTGAAGAGGACGGACCTTCCCTCGACGCTGCCCAGGGAATGGCAATACGCAGCCGAATGCGGCACATTCTACATGAAGTCCGCGTCCCATTTCAGGAGCCACAAGTACGATGCGATCCATATCCATCTTCCCCTGAACCTCATGCTCAAGTCCGTGACGCATGATCCCATCCTGCTCAACTTCCACGGGGGCGGGTCGATCGTTTCCTATCAAGACATACTGAAATCCACGGAAGCGGACTCGTATTGCGCATGCTCCAAGTTCATAGCGGACTGGGCCAAGAGGACCATAAGAAAGCCGGTTCACGTGGTCCATGACGGCGTGGATCCCGACTACTTCAGGCCAATGCAGGTCCAGAGGCCCAGGAAGTTCATCCTGTTCTCGATAGGAGCGCTGCTCTGGTGGAAGGGGTTCGAGTACCTGCTCGAAGCCATGAGGATCGTCCAGGGCAAGGACAAGGACATAGAGCTTTGGATCGCAGGCAGCGGGGCCGACGTCGAAGCGATAATGAAGAGGTCTGAGCGCCTGGGCCTGCGCAATACCAAGTTCCTGGGGTACGCCATGCAGGAGGACGTGGTCAAGCTATACAACAAATGCGACGCCTTCATATCCGCGTCACCCGAGGAGCCCTTCGGCATAACGTTCGTCGAGGCAATGGCGTGCGGGAAGCCCGTCATAGCGGCGAACAACGCGGGCCCCAAGGAGATAGTGGCCAAGGGGACGGGATTCCTTGCGAAGCCCAGGTCCGCCAGCGACCTGGCCGCCAAGATAATGGAAGCTAAGGGAAGCGACCTGGTCGGCATGGGAGAGGGCGCCAGGCGCCACGTGATGAAGAACTTCACATGGAAGAGAACGGCCGATTCCCTGCTGAAGATCTACAGGAAGATGTAATCATTTCTTCATGGAGGACTTGATGCAGCTCATGAAGAGCTGCCTGTCCGAGAATACGTCATACGGCTTGAAGTCATATCTCTTCGGAACCCTCTTCCTGCTCTTCTCCATGGCCTTCCAGTTGTGCGCGATCCAGCCAAGCGTCCCCGACAGTGAAGACAGGATCATGTACTCCGACCCGTCGCCGAAGTTCCTCTCCGATTCGAGCGATATGGTCTTCCTCCAGTTCGATTTGGCCGGGTCCGGGCCCCCGTACTTGTAGAAATACAGCAGCATGGAGCGCAACATCATGGCAGTCCTGTGCATGTTCCAGTTATGGTACAGGTAGGGCGACTTCATCTTCTCCCTCTTGGCGTAGCCGCTGAGGTGGTGGACCTTGATCCCGTGGTCGTACACGAGGGGGTATCCGGCCCTCCAGAACCGTATGCTCAAATCCGGACCCTCCCCCTGGAGCGGGAACAGCTCCCAGTCATATCCCCCGACCGCCATGAACGCCGGCCTCCTGAAGGCGACGTACCGGCCGTGGAGCATCTCTATGTACGTTGTCTTTCCTACCCTCACGCGCCTGTCATGCTTCCTCGGCCTGTCAAGCTTGCCGTCGACGGCTCCTCCCCGCCAGAAGACCCTGCCGCTCACCATGGCCGCGTGCGGGTTATCCTCGAAAGCCAGCAGCGTGTTCAGCACCGTGTCGTTCTCGACCTCTATGTCGCTGTCCGTAGCTATGATGATCCCGTTTGAAGCGGCGCGGACGCCCATGTTCCTGGCTTTTGCGATACCGGCGCTCTGTCTTGGCTTGATATATCTGAATGTCGCGCCCTTCTCCCCGTTGGACGTGAGCCTGTCTATCCTTCGCTTGACATTGTCGTTCGGCGAGTCGTCAACAACGATGACCTCGAGAACGAAGCGGTCGCCCAGGCCCTTGCTGCCGAGCAGCAGCATTATGCACCTGCTCACCTGCCCCGGCCTGTTGTACGTCGGTATGACGACTGAGATGCCGACGGGCCTTTTCTCGTGCATAAAGAAGATTCATCCGAATCCTATAAATTGTTTTCGTGCTCATCGTTCGGAAGAGTGGGGGGCTGGAAGGCCGTCGCGGAAGGAGGGCTCGGATTTAAAAAATATGCCCGGCAATTATTGGTCATGGAGGGAAAGCTGAAGCTCCCCGAGCCCCTGCATTCGCTCCTGGAAGGCATCGATTTCAGCGCGCTCACCAACTTCTACGGGGCCCCGGGAACCGGGAAGACGAACCTTTGCCTGCTTGCCAGCATCGAGTGCATCAGGAACGGCGGCAAGGTAATCTACATCGACACAGAGGGCGGATTCTCGACCCAGAGGCTGTCCCAGCTGACCCCCGACGTCGACCAGGCGCTCGCGAAGATCCAGCTCATCGAGCCGCGGGATTTCAAGGAGCAGGGCGACGTCATCAGGAGCCTCGAGAAGAAGAGCCCTGACATGATAGTCCTCGATTCAGCGGCGGCGCTGTACAGGCTCGAGTACGCCGATCCCGACAAGGAGGCCCTGCCGGCCAACCGTGAGCTCAGCAGGCAGATGTCAATCCTCAGCAGCATCGCCAGGAACAAGAAGATACCCGTAATCGTCACCTCGCACACCTACAAGAACTGGGAGACCGAGAGGAACGAGATCGTTGGCGGCGATTCGGTCAAGTACTGGTCCAAGGTCCTTGTCTTCCTCGAAAGGACAGGGAAGATGGCCGAGAGGAACGCCACCGTGATCAAGCACAGGTGGATACCCGAGGGCAAGTCTGTGAAGTTCGTGCTGACCCAGGACGGCATAAAGCCCGCCAGCGGGTTCAGGCTCTTCTAGAAGATTCGGATATTGTCATCCTGCCGCCCCGGACCTTCCTCGACGACGATGGGCCCCCTGTATCCGCACCGCTTGCAGAAATATATCATCCCGAGCTTCCCGCCCATCCATAGGGAAATGCTCCCGGATTTGCACTTCGGGCATCTCAGCATCTTATCCGACCTCCCGAGCTACCGGATTCGGGACGGGGGACTCTAATCATTTCTTGTCCCGCTTGGGCTTGGCTGCCTTTTCCTTCTTTTCAGCCTTTTCCTTCTTCTTGTAATAGTTGAAGCCGTGCTCCACGCAGAACTTCCAGGGCCTCTTGCCCTTGGTCCTGACCATAATCAGCCCAAGCCCGCAGAAGCATTTCCTCGTTGTCACGTTTATGAAGCCGTGCTGGGGCAGCGGGAATGAGTTGTTGCACTTGGGGTAGTGGCTGCATCCGACGAACCTCTTGCCCGTCTTGTGCGAATGGATTATCATCAGGTCCCCCTTGCCGCACTTGGGGCACTTCCCCACGTCGTGCTGCTCGTGCTCGTACTCCTTCACGGCCTCCTTGATCTCGCTGCCTATGTGATGCTCGTGCTCCTTGAACTTCGCCAGTATGCCCCTCAGCTCGCGCTCGGCCCCCTTCACTATCTGCTCCCTGTCCTTCTTCCCGCTCTCTATGTCCTCCATGTCCTGCTCGAAGCTCCTGGTGAGCTCGACCGATATGATCTCCGGGCAGTACTTCTCGAGGGCCTTTATGACAGCCTTGCCGAGGTCTGTGACTATGATCGACCTCTCCCTTATGTATCCCCTCTCGTAAAGCGTGTGGAGTATGTGGGCCCTGGTGGCCTTGGTGCCCAGGCCGAGATCCTCCATCTCCTTCAGTATCGATGCCTGGGTGAACCTGCTTGGCGGCTGCGTCTCCTTCTCCAGCACCTCGATCTTCTTGACCTTGACCGCGTCACCTTCGCGTATGTCGGGCAGCACGACGTCCTTCATCCTCAGGAAGGGCTTGTAGAATTCCATCCAGCCCGGCCCGAGGGTCGTGATGCCGTGCGCGGCGAACTGCTCGCCGTTGACATCGACGCCAACCCTTACGAGCTCCCTCGTTGCAGGGTCGGCGAATGCCGCCATGAACCTGTGGACTATCAGCTCGTACAGCTTCTTCTGGTATGTGTTGAGCTTCTTGGGCTTCGTCCCCGTAGGGAATATAGCCGGGTGGGCGGGGTCGGTCTTGCTCCCCTGCATCGGCTTGAGCGTGCCCCTCGCCAGCAGCTTCTTGCAAAGCCCGCTGAACCACGGCTGGCCGGAGAGCTTGGTTATTATGCTCTTGTATCCGATGGCGGGCGGCAGTTGCTGGCTGGATGTCCTCGGATAGGATATCAGAGCGTGCTCGTACAGCGACTGGGCTATGTCCAGTGTCATCTTCGGTGAATACCCGAAAAGGCCGTAGCTCTCCCTCTGCAGCGTCGTCAGGTCGAAGGGCACGGGTGGCAGATGGCTCTGCTGCGTCCTCTTGACCGAGGAAACCCTTCCCGGCTTCCCCTCGCACCTGTGAACTACGCCCTTCGCTTGCTCATGCTTCCAGAACTTCCCCTTGACGTGCTGGGCAGTTATGTCCTTGCCGTCAACGTTGCCGTGCAGCTCAATCTCCCAGAAGGGGACCGATTTGAAGCGGGATATCTCGTCCTCCCTCTTCTCGAGCAGCTCCAGCGTGGGTCCCTGGACCCTGCCGGTCGAAAGGATCCAGTAGCCCCCCACATGCTCAAGGGAAAGGGTGAGCGCCCTCGAGAGGTTCACGCCGAAGTACCAGTCCAGGTAATGCCTGGCAAGGCCCGCCTCGATCTGGGGGAAATCCAATTTCGGCGATGCCTTGTCATAGGCCTTGACCAGGTCGGGGGTGGTCAGGGTCGAGAACTTCATCCTCTTCGCGTGCTGGGTCTTGCATATGAACCTCAGGACGTTGTACGCTATTACCGAGCCCTCGATGTCGAAGTCGCAGGATGATATGAAATCGCTCGCTCCGGCGGCAAGCTCGGAGACGTTATCGAAGTACTTCTTGGACCACGAGCTGCCCCTCTCGGTGTAGGTGGGCTTCCATTCTACGGAGAAGACAGGATACCTCCATTTCGCCCCCTTGTCGACCTCGTCCAAGACGAACAGGTGGCCCACCGCGGAAACCACAACGATGTCCCTGCCTCCCCTCCTGATCCTGTAATAGGGCGCCCCCTTCCTGGAGAGCTTCTGGACGCCTTCCTCCGCGAGCGCGTGGGCGATCCTCTTTGCCGCGTTGGGCTTCTCGGTGACTAACAGCGTGTAGCTCATACTAAGATGTAAACCGCCAAATAGTATTTAAGCTTTAAGCGAAAATCCTCGGAACGGTTAATACATTATAAATATAACTGTTAATATGAAGAACTATTACACATCATAGCATGAAAATCACACGAAAATGAGCGAGTTTGCACAATGCCGGGGTGGCAGAATCTGGCCAATGCGCCCGCCTCGAATGAGGCTGAAGGGAAAGCGGGTGTCCTCACGGACGTGCAGGTTCAAATCCTGCCCCCGGCGCTGATATCTTTTTCTCATGAAAGTTAGACCAATGCGATTGGTGTATCGAAATATTGAATCCCACCTTTCCCCCAGACTATGGAAGGTTATTTAAGTAAGCCTCTAAAAGAAAGAATCATGTCCGCAGAAGCCTGCTGCGAGTTCGATGTGGTGCCGCCCCCGGGGATGTCGCCAGGAGACGTTGGATCTTATATTCGTAACGTGTTGCATGGGAATTTGGAAGGGCTGGAAAATAGTCCTGTTTCTGTAACATATATGGGGTCATTCCCCTTCAGAAAAGCCAGGATAAGGGTGACAGGAAGCGATAATCAGGATCATATCGGGCCGGCGATTATTTCCGGCTTGCAGGCAAGCTACTGGGACATAGACAGTAGATGACCCGGTTTTGAGCGAATATCATATGTATATCGGGGGGAATGTCCAAGGCGTTACAGCAATCGCCTTTGTGGTGGCATGGGAAGGTTTCTGCAATCGCCACATATTGTCACTGCATATTCGATTTCATTCAATTCTTCCCCGTTCATGGTACTTTTTATCGCTTCAATGTCAATAATATTGGACCCGCTTATCCCGAGGACCTGTGCAATATATGTTCTCAACTGTGCATGATCGCTAAACGCAGGGATATCACCGCCACTCACAAATGCTACTGTGTTATCTATTCCTATGCTTCCCATGCGACTTTGATAACCGCACATTTATTCACCACTTAGTAACTACATTATGATAATATTTTATAATCCCTCCTTAATAAAGATTTGCATTGTCACAGTAGATGGAAATGACAGATTTGTCCAATAACGCCGTTATGAGCTTATGATGCTATTTAATTACGAAATTCAAAAGTACGTATGTTCGTGACTCTCAATATCCGTGACTTGAAAAGCGGCAGGACCGGCAGATTCCCGTTGAAACCTCTTGAAAAGATTCTCCCGCTGGGAAAGACACCGGAGATAATCGATGTTGATATAAAATACAGTCCTCCTTCGGGAAAGGTTCCAGGAGATATAATCAAAATTGATAAACCCGAAGTCTATTTTTACGGCACGCTGCTGATAAGGCTTTCATCAAAAGACAGAAGAGAGTTCATCAGAGAGATAGAGATAAGATTCGATAATAGTAAACACGACGGCACTGATATACACCTCAATTTGGATGAAATATACCGTCTGGGGAAGCACATAAAGGATAAATTGCCTCGAAGTGAAAAAATCGGCGAGTTTCATATGACTCCACTGGGTGATGATAAGACACCGAGAATGATAGATTTGACCGTGATTACTTCTTTTGGTAAGGGTACGCACATGAGAATTGGTTATTATCCCCACAAAGATGACATAATTATAGCCAAGGCTGTCAAAGACTTCATGGAAAAGGTAAAGCGAGGAACTTTAATCAAGCGTGATGAAAAACGAATGGAGGTTCTCAACAAGAAATATTACAAATCCTTCACGAGACGTAAAGCGAATGAAGTGAAATAATGGTGGTAGAACTATCGTAAATCTGTAAAGTCAATGTTTACTCCAATAATCCCATACTCTCTTTATTTCATCGACCCAGAATCTATATCTTTGTCCCCATTTGTTGAAACACCCTAATTCAAACGCCAATTCAAAAAATCCATTGCCAGGCATTTTTGTGTCTTTTCTCACAACCACAGCCGTAATTAGAAGACCTGTCTTTTTACGGTCTGCCCTGTTTATATCATCGAGAATTTTTCCTATTTCATGATATCTGTCATCTGGATTTTCATGCCCGAGACCCACAAGAGACATCAGTTCTTCATAATAGATTATACCCTTTATGTTATCAGATTTCCCTTTACGGGCAACTTCCTTTATTTTGTTGTAGATAACATCATTTACCATTCATTTCATAGTTTTCGCAAAGACTAATAAAACCGACGTTTAAACGGTTTTGTAGAAATCATCAATAACAGCGTTACGAGACATTTATTACTTCTTCTTTGTCACTTTGTCAAATTCTTCGTCTACATTCCCCTCATATGCAACATCAGTAATTTTACTGATGTTAACGATTTGCTCTGCGAATATTAAAAATACACTCAACGCAACGAGTATTATGAGAAATATGTCCCCTAATGAAATCACTAAACCAGGGAAAACAACGTTGATTAACAAGTATGAATCAATTATTATGCCTAGAACTAAAATACTCCCAATAAAAATTTGATAACGCATACCGCTTTTCAGTGCATTGTAATGTTGCTTATTTTTCTCAATGTGCTCAAAATTTTCAACTATTATCCTTCTAACGTTCTCCAAGGTCTGCAAATACTTGGTTGCAAGAAAAATAAGTATCGCCAATATGAAACTGTAGTATGTGGCGAGTACCTCTGCTCCAGCCATGATAAGTGAATGTTTTCTGGATTAAAAAGTTTCTCTATTAAAATTCGAACATGATATATCATTAGGATGACTTTATGGAAAAAGTGAAGAAAGTGGGTTTGGATGATTTCATCGAAGAAAACCATAACCTTCTGACAGTTTTTGGGGTTTTTGCAGCATTGACAGCATTGTTCTCAAGAATAGGAGAAAGTGGAAATGATGTGATAACGATATCCATTTACATGGCATCAATGTCTTTTCTCATGCTGATTATGATAGCTTGGGTAATATGGACAAAATTTCCAAAAAGCGAGAAAGCAAGTGATACCATTAAGATATTCGAATTTCTTTACTTGGGTCTGCTTTTGTCAATGTCATTATTTGTTTTACTGACTTACAAAAATACAATCAAGTCATTTTCATTTCTTATCTTCTTTGCACTATATACCACTATAACTGTGAAACTTATTGGTCAAAGAGAGATTCCTAAGAAAGTCAGAAAACTGATGAAAAAACATAAGAAAATAAGAACATTTATTGCGGTTACGGTAGCTCTCATGTTCATACTGGTTGTATTCATATTAGCTCACTTCTCATCTCAGGCTTTCAACCAATATTTTTAGCCAGATATTCCGATAGTTTTATTATTCCTGTATCTAATTTATGAATAGTGGGCTACTGCCATAGCCCAGAAAGATGTCGGTGATTGATATAGACGGAATAGAATATAAATATATGTCTGTATATCAGGAGGAATTGAAGCACAAAGAATATTTAACGATCCTTCAGGCTGCAATAACGGTCATCATGACATTTTTGGTGTTGTTAGCTATGGCGGTAATAACGAGTCCAGAAAGAATTGACGTAGGAACGATTTCACTGATAGGATTAGTCTCCGTAATGGGAATGATAATAACGGTTCTACTAATACACTTTCTCGGTTTAAAACCCCTCCAAGAAAAAATACCGAAGAGGAAAGGTCAAGCATGGTCTATAATTCTCATTATTATCATATTCCTAATACTTATTTTTCTGCTCGTTACATATGGTTCTTTGCCAGCATCAAGAACAACGCCTTGATTGCTTATAAATAAGTTATAAGGGGGATATATGATAAAATAAGGGTAAAGTATTTAAATATATAAGTTAAAAATATCCTATACATAATAAAAGGTACCCTTATGGAATTAAAAATAAAAGTGACATCAAAAAATGTAAATGTCGTTGCCAGGTTCCTAAAAGAACTGGCATATGCAGACACATCAATTACACCTGTTCCTTCAGAAGAATCAGAAATTGAGGAAACAGCTAATTACATGACTAAAAATGATTTCAATTTAAAGGATTCTCTTCTTAAAAAACCTGAAAAACCTGAAATTACTTTATCGGGCGATATAGTTAAAAATGAAACCACAACAGAAGTTGGAAATTGGGGTCTTTTTAATAGCTTTTTTCCCATAAAGGCGGTTCTTAGAGTTTTGATAAATAGAGAAAATGAGAATGAGAAATCTTTGACTTTAAGAGAATTGGTTGAAATATGCAGAATCGAATTTTCAAAAGGCAACCTTAGAAAACTGAGAGGTTTGCCCAGTAATTTAAGTAAAGAGAGTTCTATTGGTAGGCTTGTTTGGCATTTCATTGGACCAGCTCGGGAAATGGGATTCATTGTTATTGAAGGTGAAGTCAAGGGAGAAAAAGTTGATTATATTCCAATTTCGGATAAGGATTGGAATAAGGTTAGATTATTCCCAACGAAGGATGGTGCAAAATTTGCATTACTGGAAAATAACGTTTTTGATAAAGGTAGTAGCGATCAGGTTCTTACTATTGAAGAGAGGAAATGGTTAATGGATTATCTGAAAAAAATAGAAAAGAGGGGTCATAAAGAATTCACTATATTGAAAAAAGTTTTCGAATTCCTTTCTTCTGGACATGATGGTAAAGAGGATTTGAGGAGTTGGTTTAGAAATAACTCGGCTTTTTTAAATTATATTAAGAAGTCATCTTCCAAAAGCGGAGAAGCCCTGAATAATCAGCTAGATAATTTGTCAATTACATTCGCTGCAAGTAAATTGGCTTTGCTTAGAGAATTTGGTCTTGTTAGTAATAAAAGAGGTGACTATTCAATAATTGGTGATTTGAATGAGCTTTAAAGATGACGAAGTTGATATAGAGAGAGGAGAAATAAAATTTCATACATTTGGAACTCTCAAATCACTAACTCAGTGGGTTAATACACATGAAGATGGATTTCCAGAATGGATTAAAAATGTTAGATCTGCATATTGCAGATTAAATCTTCCAGAAAAACATAGAGCTGCTGTAATTCTTATCAAGGATAAAGACAATTTAGGTCCAGCAAGATTAGGCATTTTAGATGTTGGGGGAGCTACTGAAGAAGATGTAAATTATTGGTCTGTTTGGCAAGATCCCGATGCTTCTTCGAGAGGGGGACAAAAAAAGGAAGAAACACAAGGCAATGGTGGGAAAGCGTATATGTACAAGCTTTTCAACGGTCCTTCGTACTTTATGGGTGTAAATAATAACATTGTAAATCGGATAGGATTTATCGGTGAACATGCTTCACTTGATAGAGGAAATCCTGGTTATATTCCAAGTGAAAAGGAAGCGAAAAATTTCAAAATATCTGATTGGGAAGATTTATTGATTTTTGAATTACAGAAATTTGGAACAAACATAGCGGAATTACCCACTGAAGTGAAAGATATTATTTTTGATAGAAAATCTTATACTATCGTCAATGGAAGCGAACCAAGAGATTGGAACCAAAAAGATATTAAATTTTTTCTGAAAAAAATATCCAGACAATCACAATCAGTTCTTGCTCTGAATCAAGTGAGATTTTATGTTTTACATAATGGAAGGCTTTTGAATGAGGGTAAACCCTTAAAACTTGAAGAAATTGAACCGCACCCTAAATTTAAAGATCCAATCATCTATGAAATACCAAAAATTGTACTAAAAAAGGATGGAAATCAGGTTAATACGACCAAATCATCATCTGGGATACATAAACTTGGGCGTATCATTCTATACACATCGAAAGAAAATATGTCAGCATCCTATGTAACTTTGAAACCCAGATGGGTGGTTACTTATAAAACCCAATATGAAGTTGTTGGGCAAAAAACAATTCCTGAAATTATTTCTGCACCTGGTATTCATTTTATTTATGCTGTTGTTGAACTCGACGCTTTGAGTCCAGATTATGTAAATTTAGGTAGAAAGAGACCAAATCCAGGATCTCTTATTGATGCTGTAGACCAATTTCTATCTGAAAAGATACGTGACTTGGCAAAAGAAATAAATGAATTGAATAAAGAGGAGCTTAGTAAACTATTCTTAGATGAAATCCAAAAAGAAAATAAATATCTCAATGAAATAAAAAATCGTTTTTTGCCTAAAGGTGGACTACTTGAAGTGGTAGATACAGAGGGTGATGGTGAAGGTTCGAAAAATAAGAAAAAGGTGAAACCAATAAAATGGGGCAAAGATGTACATAAAATTGAAACTCAATCATATGCTCTAAAAATTGGTGTTTCAGTACCTGTTAATCTAAAGGTATTATTGAAACCAAGTGCAAAGGATTTGCACGATAACCCAATCCCATCACCAAACTGGGAATGGAAATCTGATAATAAAAATATAATTGAAATTGACAATGATGGTAATTGCATACCAAAATCCAAAGGTTCTTGTAGAATTTGGGTATCGATACCAAAAACAAGTGCAATATCAGCACCAATAGAAGTGGAAGTTTGGAAAATCAAAGAGATAATTTTATCGCCAAGAAATTTAGAAATTAGTACTGGTTCTATCAAAATGATTACAGCCCAAGTTACAAATGATGAAGGAGAGAAATCTGCTGATGTAATATTAAAATGGAAACATGATGCAGAAAATGAGCGAATTGTAAAAATTAGTCCTAGAGGGTACGTATTTGGAAATTCTGTAGGAAAAACGAACGTTTTTGCTGAATCAGAAGTTTCATGTACAAATCCTTGTGAAGTAGAAATCGTAAAGGGGGAGAATAAAGAAGGCAAAGGGAGTGGAGTCCCTCAACTACTGCTTACTGAAAAGGACATAGATCCATTTACAGGTGAAATAAGACCCAGTGACCCAGAAGCAGCTGCACTATGGCAAGAACCTTGGGATGTTCAAAATAACATATGGTGGTTGAATTTGCAGAGCAAAGATGCATCGTTTGCTTATAGGAATATAAAAGAAAATCCGCATTTATGGAGATTGTTTCATGCAAAAATTCTTGTCGATATGATGATTCAGGTACATATGCAAGAAGAGTATAATAAAAAAATTCAGGAAAAGGCTTACTGGTCTGACCATAAATATTTTTATGATAGAAAATATGTTGAGCTGTGTCAAGTTATGTGGGAAAAATTAAGTCAATACGTTCAGTTCGGAATGGAGGAAGGAAATGACTGATAAACAACAGTTAACTTTGAATGAAAAAGTACTATTAGCTGCATTTGCATTACAAAAAGGTGATATTAAAAATAAATTTACAGCTGAAGACCTTCTCGTTGAAGTGTGGCAGCAAGATAAAGGTGCATTTGGTTTGAGAAATTATGAGAACAAATATCCAGATTCAAATAAATTATTCACAAAATTAGATGGGAAAGGTGGACTGGTTAGGAAAGGTTTATTGAAAAAAGTTTCAGAAAGAACATATATATTAACTCCAGCTGGAATGTCTCTATCAAATTCAATAAGACCTGTTGACGAAATAACTACAACAAAGGTTAATAGAGAGCTTTATGAAGAGATTAAAAAAATCATTAATCATCCAATTTTCTCTGAATGGCTAAAAGATTCAAATAAGCCCGAAAAATTCAGAGATGCCGGTTGGTTTTGGGGTATTGCACCAGGAAATCCCCCAAGTATTGTAGCAGAAAGGTTAGCGAATATAGAACAAAATTTGATTGAGGCTAAGAAAAAAACTGCTGAATGCGGAGGGAAGCTTGTATTAGATACTAGGGGTATGGATCAAAATGTTAAACTTGCTCTTACAACAAAGGGTAACGCAAATATCGACAGTGATAAATCGAAGATTTATCTGGATTCCAAGGACATAAATAAATGTATAGAATTTCACGAATTGCTAAAAAAACGGTTTGAAAAAGAGTTAAGTATTATGCTGAAGAAAAAATGATTATTTCTTTAGAACAAGTATTCTGTCAACTTTTGTGGCATTCCCCCTTTTTTCTCCCCATATTCTTGATACTTTCGGGTTTCCATTATTTTCATCGTAAATAACATCATTGATTATGTCTTCAACTTTAGAAAATCCTATTTCTTTAGCACATCTCTCCCATACGCTTTCCGCTAAATTGATGGTGTCTGTGGATTCTTTCTTTTTTACATCTCCTATTACAAGTACAGCTTTCCCTTCGGGTTTTAGTACCCTTTCAAATTCTCGAAGAACATCATTCATGAAGTTACAATATTTATCAATAGATTGGGTCACGAATAGTTTTTTATCCACTTCTACACCATCTTTTCCAAGAAACCATAACCTAATCCAGTTGAATGTTCCATAAGTAATTAAACGAGTATATGGAGGTGAAGTTACAATTAAATCAACAGAGGAATCCTTTATACGACTCATATTCCTTGCATCCTGCATGTATATCTTTCCTTTATTACTACATTTTTGGTAGCATCTTTCTAGTTTTTCATTCAGGATTCTGAAAACATCCCTTTTCGGTTTTCTGAGATGATGCTCTTTTATGTAATTCTTCACGTAATTGGGTGACATCGAAAATGTGTTGGGCATTTGAATAGAAAGATAACCCTTTGAGCCACCGTGCATTATTCCGAGAACCATTGCCGTGATAAAGATGTCTACATTACTTTTCTTCCATTTCAATTCCTTTTTGAGATACACGAGCTGGTTTAATGTATACTCACCAAAAATCATTTTGATTTTCTTATCAACATGCTTTGTGTCTATCTCTTCTTTTTTGTAATTTTCCTTTAAGCTTTTAATCCTACTTATTATTCTCCCTTTCTGAGGCACAGAAGCCTTCGATCTCGAAAGTACTGCTGCTAATATATTTCTATCATTTCCTATCGCTTTTCTTTCAAGAAGACAACCTTCCAGAACCGTAGTTCCCCTGCCAGAAAATGGATCTAATACTAAATCACCCTTTTTCGAATATTTATCAATGAAGTAATTCGGAATTGATGGTGGATACATTGCCATATAACTACATATGGAATGTAATTTGTTTCCCATATTTTTCGGATATATCTTCCATTCAGGACAATTTATTTCTCCCATACTACTCCCTATTTCAAAAAGTATAATCGATTCTTATTTTCCAATACTTTTTGTTCCCGATTTTTTTTGTCACCACATATTTTCTTTTATGCAATTGCTCCAAGTTTTTGTTTGTAGTTGCCCAGGACGTACCAGTTTTTTTTGTCATCTGAGTTGTTGTAAGTGGTCGTGAAGCATTGTATAAAATATTCAATATTTTTCTTTCAATATCCGTGAAAGGCAACCTACTTATCGATTTTCTTGAAGATATTCTATTTTTAATGTTTTTTCACCCCTTTCATTCGGCAAAATCTTTAAAGTAAATTTTACTTTATCGTCCTTTGTAATTTTCATTGTTTCAGATATTTCTTTAGGAAATCTTATCAGATATTGACTACCATCATAAACTACTTTCCTCGTTTTTTCTATGATTTCTGGTTCTGGTTCAATAATTTTTTTAATTTGTTCGGGAATTGTAGAGTAATCTGTATTGAAAAATTCTTTATCATCCTGACTGACTTTATTTTTTTTCTTTACCATAATTAATATATGATTCGTACTATTTATATAAATTTCGTACTATTTTTACTAAATTTTACGATTGGTGAGTGATAAACGTACGAAAAACGATAACTTTATAAATATGTACACCAAATAATAATCGTACGAATATTATTCATAATATTTTCCAAAGGGGGAGAAAGTTAGAGCCTTTCCCCCTTTGGGTGGAGTATCCGTATGCAGGAAGACACCACAATTAAGGAATTGAAGGATGAGATTAATAAGCTTTTCAGTCAGATGGGAGAATACCCACTCGACCTTGCGGTATTCCTTTCACGGTTGAGACTTGAGCCAATCCGTGGGCTAATCGATAATAGGTACAGTGTTAGTGAAAAGGATGGACGCATGAAGCATAATCCCATGTCCATAATAAAGGCACTTATGCTGAAGGATTTGCGTGGCATAAAGCATTATTCCCAGCTTCTGAATCGTCTGTCAAGGCATCCTGAAGAGGCGGAAATTCTGGGATTCAATACGAAGATGACTAGGCAGTCAATGAGCGTTTTCACCTTGGGAAAGCTCACTCAGGAAATCGAAGACCTCATCGTGGTTGCAGTGGATCATATAAGAGATAAGGCGAAAGAGACTGGAAAGCTTCTGGATGTCTATTTCTTGGATGAAAGCGGTACATACAAAGGAAAGTCTACTCGGACCATCGAAAGAAGGAAGAGCGAAAAGTCGGGCGAGGTTGTCAGAGTGCTGAAAAGAGAGATATTCCCGAATCTCGACTTTCCCCTCAAGTCGAAAGCCAAGTATGATAAAATGCACTTTCTTGATCTGCTGGCTTATGTCGCATACGAGAACGTGTGTGCAAATCAAGGCTCGAAGCTGATGAAGGAAGACGCCAATTTCAACGGCAGAGTTCCCCATTCCAGGACGCTTATGGGCTACTTGAAACTTCTTGACAAGCGTGAGATAGAGCTAATGTTCATCAATTCTTTCGAAAAAGTGTTCAAGATAGCTAAGATGCAGGGATTCTTCAACAGGGAAGTCGACGTGGCGATAGACTTCACGGACTGGCTGTACTACGGCGACAAGAACGATCTCGGAGTCATGGAAGGTCAGACCAAGCAGGGAACGTCCCACAGGTTCAGGTTCGCCACCATCAAGATAGTCGAAAAAAACAACGATTTCGTCCTGATGGCATTACCCGTGTTCAAGTTCAGCGATAGAAGGGAAGTAGCGAAAAGACTCATAAATTACGCCAATTCGAAGGTGAACGTGAGGTACTTCTACGTCGACAGGGAGTTCTTCTCCTCCACCTTCATAAGCCTCTTCGAAGAACTCGGAATAAAGTACATAATGCCAGCCATCAAGAACGAGAAGGTGGTGAAGCTTATCGAGAACCGCAAGTCGGATTTCATAGCCTACACGTTCACTGGAACGGCGAGGAAGTATGACGCCAAGATGACGCTCGTCGTGAGGAAGGATGAGGAGGGAAAGGACGTCTGTTTCGCTACGAACGTCCCCATCCTGAGATTAGTATGGTCGAACCTTTTCGAGCTTTACGGAAAGAGATGGGGCATAGAGACCGCATACAGGGTCGCAAAGCACGAGTTCCGACCCAACACTACGTCCAAGAACCACAAGATAAGGCTCTATTATTTCCTGTTCTCATCGCTGCTTTACAACATCTGGGTAATCGTGAACTCCATAGTCAGCGTCTACCTGTTCAGGGAAGTCGTGGATTACAGGGTCATAACGGCGAAGCTGTTCATGAAGAAGTTCTACCAAGCTTATACGGAAACCATCACTTAGCCTCTTCCAGAAGCTTTCTGAAAAACTTCTCTATCGAAGAGCCCCCCGGGCAGAATGTGTGACCTTTGCTACTTGTTACGTGGATTGTCCCGTCCTTGTGCTCGAAAACCCTGATGCCCTTGACGTAAATCGCCTTCCCTTTGCTCTCCACTACCTCCGTGTAGAACGGCTTGTCGACCATAATCAGGCTTGGTTTCCGGCTTTAATAATCAAATCGTTGGACAATTCCAACTACTGTGTCAATGGGCACGGGCGATCAGGGAGAAGGCTGGATTACAAGGGTAGGTATTTGGATATTCCCGGGCGTTCGAGAATAAAAAATTTACTTCCCTAGTATCAATACCATGATTGATTACTGGATCCGGGAAGGGGATGAGAAATTGCTGGGGTACGCCTTAAATGCCGATGCTCGCCCCTGCCACCCGGGGTACCTTACCGGGGACATCCAGAACGATTGCACCGGCTGGCTATCGAATGTGAATGACTATTTCATTCTCGCCCGGTGGAAGCTTTGGAAGCCTGGTAGGGACTCGGAGCAGGAATACGATTTCGCCCATGTCAAGAAGGCGGCCCTCTACCCCCAGGGCGTCGTCTTCACGCCGTTCACGGCCAACGAGATCCAACTTGACTATAAGAGCAGGTTGGTGCACAGGAAGGAGCGGATCGAGCTTGTCGGAAGCGACAGCGATGGCTTCGTACAGAGATTCTTCCCGACGCAAGAGCAGTTGTTCAGCAAGCAGGAAACCAGGGACCATCACCCCTTTCTGTACCGAAGCGCCGATGAATTCATAGTGGAGGTTCCCGGATCATTCCCGATCTCGGCGCTCGACAGCTTGCTGAGGGCTGAGGGCGTGCTGATGGACGAGTGCGTCAGGGGATCGAAGTACAAGGGGATAATCAGCATGTGCAGCAGAACCGTGGTCTTCACCGGCTGGCCCCATCATACGGAAGAGTCCATGAAGAACATGCCGGAATTCATCGCAGCTTTCGCCGATAAAAACAGCATCTTCTGAAGCCGCGGCTGGGCCAAATGGTTAAACAAGAGAAAAAGACAAAAAATAAAGGAATGGGGGTTTTGTCCCCTTATTACTTCGCCTTGACAAGGTCCGTGCAGATACCTGCTGCCACCGTCTTGCCCATGTCCCTGATAGCGAACTTCGCTAGCTCGGGGAAGTCTGACTGCTTCTCGATAGCCACGGGCTGAAGAGGCTGCACCCTGATGACGGCTGCGTCACCGGTCTTTAGCGTGTCCGGGTGCTCGGCGACCACAGCTCCGGTCTTCGGGTCAAGCTTCTTCAGGATCTCCACGACCTTCCCAGCTATGTGCGCTGTGTGTATGTGGAAGACCGGGGTGTATCCCTTGGTGATCACTGTAGGGTGCTGCAGCACGATTATCTGTGCCGTGAACTCCTTCGCCACCGTGGGCGGGTTGCTCGGCGAACCGATGACGTCGCCCTTCTTGATGTCCTTCTTGCTTATTCCCTTGACGTTGAAGCCTATGTTGTCGCCAGGCTCTGCCTTGTCGAGCTGCTTGTGGTGCATCTCGATGGACTTGATCTCGGCTGTGGTCCCTGATGGCTCGATGACAATCTTGTCGTTCGGCCTGAGCACACCGGTCTCCACCCTTCCGACAGGGACGGTCCCGACACCAGTTATGGTGTAGACGTCCTGCACAGGAAGCCTGAGAGGCTTGTTGACAGGCTTCTCAGGAACTGTTATGGTGGAGTCCATGGTCTGCAGCAGGGTCGCCCCCTTGTACCAGGGCATGTTGGTGGACTTCTTGACGACGTTGTCTCCGATGTAAGCTGACAACGGGATGAAAGGTATCTTATCCGTCTTGTATCCTATCGACTGCAGAAGCTTGGCTATGGAATCCTTGACCTCGTTGTACTTCTTCTCTTCGTAGTTGACCTCGTCCATCTTGTTGACGGCGACGATCACCTGGTTTATGCCCAGGACCTTGGACAGGTACAGGTGCTCCTTGGTCTGCTCCTGGATGCCGTCCTTGGCCGAAACCACCAGTATCGCTGCGTCTGCCTGGCTGGCACCCGTGATCATGTTCTTCACGAAGTCCCTGTGGCCCGGGCAGTCTATCGCTGTGAAGTAGAACTTGTCGGTGATTATAGGCTTGTACATCAGGTCGATAGTGACGCCTCTCTCCCTCTCCTCCTTCAGCTTATCCATCACGAAGGCGAACTCGAACGTCTCCTTCTTCACTTCCTTGGCGATTTCCTTAAGCTTTCGCATCTCCTGCTCTGAAAGTGAACCCGAATCGTATAAGAGTCGGCCTAGCAATGTTGATTTCCCGTGGTCTACATGACCGGCAGTTATTATATTCACATGCGGCTTTTCTGCCATACTGTATCCCTCCTATATTATCGTCCGGCGGGCGGCGCATATCGTATATGCGGCCCTTGTGGACTGTATAATATAAAAGGTTTATATATTTATATGTATTGGTCGCGCCTTCTGAGGCGAATCCCGGCCATTGGTACCGTTTTTCCACTCCATGAACGCGCGCCACCGGCATGCGCCCTGCAGTGACTGGCGCAAAACAATAAAAGAAAGGCTTAATTATTAAAACCCATAACTTCATTAATCTATAATCCATAACCTCAGTTGGGGTTTTGCGGAACCAAGGGATAATATGATGAAAAAGGACATAGGGCTCGGGCTGCAACCGCCGGAGCATGAGTGCTCAGACAGGAACTGCCCGTGGCACGGGGAACTGCCGGTGAGGGGAAGGGTCCTCGAATGCGTCGTCGTCTCATCGCACGCCCACTCGACGGCCATCGTGGAGAGGAGATACAACCTCTTCATCCCGAAGTACCAGCGGTACGAGAGGAGGAAGTCGAGGATAACGGCCCACAACCCGGCGTGCATGCAGGCCAAGAAGGGCGACAGCGTGGTGATAGCCGAATGCAGGCCCCTCGCTAAGACCAAGCATTTCGTCATCGTTGCAAGGCAAGGCTGTGAGCAGGCATGAAGGCCATATCCTCGAGGACAGGCGAGGCTTTGCAGGTCGGGTCGCTGCTCAGGTGCGCCGACAACAGCGGAGCCAAGGTGCTGAGGATCATATCCGTCAGGGGCTACAAGGGCATCAGAAGGACGAGGCCCTCTGCGGGGGTCGCGGACCTCGTGATGTGCAAGGTCATTACCGGCACCGAGAAGGTCAGGCACCAGGTGTTCAAGGCCGTCATCGTGAGGCAGAAGAAGGAGTTCCGCAGGCCCGACGGCATGCGGATTGAGTTCGAGGAGAACGCAGCCGTAATAGTCAATGACAAGTTCGACCCGACTGGATCCATGATAAAGGGTCCCATAGCGAAAGAGGTCGTTCAGAGGTTCAAGACCATAGGGAAGGTCGCAAGCATCATAGTATAGGTGTTGGTATGCTCTTTTCATATCCTTTGGGATCGCACGCTCTCCGGAGTGAGAGGCGTCGGGAGCGAGGGTGGTCTGAATGAAGAACGAGTGGTCCAGCAAATGGAAGGCGAGCTCCCAGCCCAGGAAGCAGAGGAAGTACAGGCTGAACGCGCCGCTGCACATAAGGAGGCGCTTCATGGCGGCCAACGTTGACCCCTCCCTGAGGCAGAGGTTCGGCAAGAGGTCCATGGTCGTCAGGAAGGGCGACGAGGTCATGGTGACGCGCGGCAAGCTCAGGGGCACCAAGGGAGTCGTCGAGCGCGTCGACCTCAAGGGGGAGCGCGTCTTCATAGAGGGGGTCAAGATGAAGAAGGTCGACGGCTCCGACGTGTCCAGGCCGCTCGCGCCTTCGAACCTGGTAATATTGAAGCTGAACGTGGATGACAAGAGGAGGCAGGCCGTGCTGGAGAGGTCCGGCAGGCAGGCCGGGTCCAAGTCAGGGAAGAAGGAAGTGAAGGAAGAGGGCAAGAAGGAAGGTGGATGAGCATGCACATGAAGAGATACTCCATGCCGGGATTCTGGCCGATGGGGAAGAAGGTGGAGAAGTTCGTGGTGACTCCCATGCCGGGACCCCACGCCAAGCGCTCCAGCATCCCGCTGCTGATCATCCTCAGGGACGTTCTCAGGTTCGCCAGGAACGCGAAGGAGGCCAGCCTCATTCTCAACAAGGGCGAGGTCCTTATCGACAAGAGGCCCGTGAAGGACGGGAAGCACCCCGCCGGTCTCATGGACATAGTAGAGTTCCCGACGATCAAGAGGCAGTTCAGGGTCGTGGCGGGGACGAAGGGCATGGCCCTGCTTGAGATACCGGCGAAGGAGTCATCGAGCAAGCTGTGCAGCATCAAGGGCAAGAACGCGATCAAGGGCGGCAAGTTCCAGATAACGCTGCATGACGGCAGGTGCATCCTGGTCGGGAAGGAGAACAAGTACAAGCCCGGGGACTCATTGCTCATCGAGGTGCCGGGCCAGAAGATATTGAGCCACTGGCAGATGAAGGCCGGCGTGCCGGCAATGATCGTCTCAGGCAAGAACATGGGCGTCAGCGGCAAGATCAAGGACGTGCATGCCAGGCGGAAGATGCAGGAGAAGAGCAGGGTTGTGCTGCTCACCAAGAGCGGGGAGATAGAGACCCTGAAGGATTACGTGCTGGTCGGTGAGGTGAAATGAACCAGATGAAGCGGATTCGCCTGGAGAAGTTGACACTGAACATGTGCACGGGGGAGCCGGGCCCCGAGCTCGAGAAGGCGAAGAGCCTCCTTCAGCTTGTAAGCGGCAAGAAGGTCGTCATAACGCAGAGCCGGAAGAGGAGCACGTTCGGAGTCGCCAAGGGCAGGCAGATCGGCGTGATGACCACCCTGAGGGGCGCCGAGGCGCACGGGCTGCTCGCCAGGCTGCTCCAGGCGAAAGAGAACAAGCTCAGTTCCTCCGTCTTCGATTCCAGCGGCAACTTCTCATTCGGGATCGCCGAGTACATAGA
Organism: Candidatus Aenigmatarchaeota archaeon; assembly: GCA_016934325.1. Taxonomy (GTDB): domain Archaea; phylum Aenigmatarchaeota; class Aenigmatarchaeia; order QMZP01; family JAFGSV01; genus JAFGSV01. The sequence continues at coordinate 48,269 of JAFGSV010000033.1, forward strand.
CGTCCCCGGCGTGACCTACGATCCCGACATAGGCATAATGGGCTTCGATGTTGCGGTCACCCTCGAGAGGCCGGGCTACCGGGTCAAGAGAAGGAAGTACAAGCGCCAGAGTGTCGGGAAATCCCATCGGATAACGGCTGAAGAGTCCATCGAGTGGGTGAAGCGGGAATTCGGTATCGAAGTGGCTTGATTCTATGAGCGCGCCTGACATTGGGAGCATCGTCGGTCTGTTCCGCCATGTCCACAGGCTCAAGACGACCCCGAGGACCGGCTGGCTCAGGCATGGCATCGAAAAGCCCGAATCGATCGCGGCGCACGCTTACGGCGTGGCATTGCTCGCCTGGGTATTGGCCGGGCGCGATGTCGATGTCGGCAAGGCCCTGAAGATGGCGCTGGTGCACGACCTGGGCGAAGCCCTCGCTGGCGACCTTACCCCGCAGGACAAGGGATATGAGCGGGAAAGCATTATAGTCGCTGAGAAGCTCAGGGAAATCGTTTCTCCGCTGCCCGAAGGCCTCAGGAATGAGTTCGTCTCCCTGTACGGGGAGCTGGTGTCAATGAAGACCGAAGAGGCCAGGCTGGTGAACATGGCGGACGACCTGGACCTCGCGCTGACGGCAACGGAGTACCAGAGGTCGGGGCCCGACCTGCGGGAGTTCCTCGACGTGGATGAGCGGGATTTCACAGAAAGGGGCAGGGAGCTGATAAAATATTTAAAAAGATTGGGCGACAGTGAATAGTATGAGTTTCCAGAACGCCAAGAAGCAGATACTGCACAAGCCGGCAAAGCTGGCCAGGTTCCTGAAGTTCTCCGCGCCTAAGGAGAGGAAGTTCGGCCGGAACGCCCAGCAGTGCAGAAGGTGCGGCAAGACCGAGGGGCTGATCAGCAAGTACGGGCTGCTGTACTGCAGGCAATGCTTCAGGGAAGAGGCGAAGAAGCTCGGTTTCAAGAAGTATGATTGATCGCTATGAGGCACGATTTGCTGGCTGACATGTTCTCCACAATAAAGAACGCAGAGGGTATAGGCAAGCACGGCTGCGTCACCCCGGCGTCGAACCTGATAAAGCACATACTGCTCATCATGCAGAAGGGCGGGTACATAGGCGAGTTCGAGTTCGTGGACAACGGCAGGGGAGGGGAGTTCAAGGTCCAGCTGCTGGGCAAGGTCAACGACTGCGGCGTGATAAAGCCCCGCTTCTCCGTGAGCAGCAATGACTTCATAGGCTGGGAGAAGAGGTACCTGCCAGCCAGCGAAATGGGAATCCTGATCGTTAGCACCTCCCAGGGCGTGCTGTCGCACGGCGACGCCAAGAAGAAGAGCATCGGAGGGAAGCTGCTCGGCTTCGTGTACTAGGTGGTTCGCCATGTCTTCTGACAAGGTAATCAAGGAAGCATTGAAGGAAGGGAAGGTCAGCATCGGCAGGAGCGCCGTCCTGCGCATGCTGAAGCGGGGCTCGCTGCAATCCGTGATACACGCGAGCAACTGCCCCGACGGGACCATGAGGGACCTGCGATTCTACGCTGGGATGAGCAAGGTGGAGATCGAAAGGTTCAAGGGCGACTCGGCCAGCCTCGGCCAGCTCTGCGGAAAGCCTTTCAGCATAACGGTGCTTGGAATAGGGAAGTAGTTGTTGTCATGAGCGTAAAGCTAGCCACCCAGAACATAAGGGACATCGCCGTGTTCGAGAGGATAACGAAGGTCCACGCGAAGGACTGCATCAGGGCGGACAGCTGCGTTTACTTCATGATCGAGCCGGGAAAATCGGGCCTCGCGATCGGGAAGAACGGGAACGTCGCCAAGAGCGTCGGCAGGGTGATAGGGAAGCCCGTCAAGGTCTTCGAGTTCGCCGGCGACGTGGAGATGATGGTCAAGAACATGGTTCCCACGGCGAAGAGCGTGGAGGTCAGCGGAGATTCCGTGACGGTCTCGATCCCCGAGACCGACAGGTCGGTCGTGATAGGAAGGAACGGCCAGAACATAAAGGCCGTGAAGGAGTTTTTAAAAAGACACTTCGAGATAAATTACCTGAGGCTGAGATGAGATGACCGGGGAGTTCGCTTCGAGGAACGTGAAGAGGAAGAGGAAGAGGTTCAGGTGGAGCAGCAAGCACGGCAAGAAGCAGCTGCTCAAGCTGTGGCAGAAAGACCCGCTCGAGGGCGCCCCGCTGGGCAGGGGCATCGTCCTGAAGAAGAAGGGCGTCGAGCAGAAGCAGCCCCACAGCGGCATAATCAAGTGCGTCAGGGTGCAGCTGATCAAGAACGGCATACAGGTCACCGCCTTCGTCCCCGGCACCAACGCCATCAAGTTCATAGACGAGCACGACGAGGTGACGATAGTCGGCGTCGGGGGATCCCAGAAGTCGGCCGTCGGCTCCATGCACGGGATCAAGTACAAGGTGGTGGCCGTCAACGGCGCCTCGCTGAACGAGATGCTCAAGGGGAAGAAGGAGAAGCCGAAGACCGCGTGATGAAGGGGTGAGATGATGAGGATGTTCGACAGATGGGATGTGAAGGGCGTAAAGGTGGAGGACCCCGGCCTGGTCAAGTACGTCAACCTTAGGCCGGTCGTGATGCCAAGGACCTTCGGCCGCAACAGGGGTGACTTCAGGAAGAACGACATGAACATAGTCGAGAGGTTCATGAACAAGCTCATGATCACGGGGCACCAGGGCAAGAGGCACAAGACGACGAGCGGCAGGTTCTGCGGAGGCTACCAGACCGTCATGATGCACACCATGAGGGCCTTCGAGATTATCGAGGAGAGGACCAAGAAGAACCCGGTTCAGGTTCTGCTCACGGCCCTGGAGAACGCCGCGCTCTACGAGGAGATCGCGGCCTACCAGCTCGGGGGCATGATAGCCAGGAAGGCCGTCATAACCAGCCCCCAGAGGAGGGTGGACGTCGCACTTCGGCACATGACACAGGGGATCTACAAGTCGAGCTTCAAGAAGAACAGGACCCTGGCGGAGGTCATCGCAGACGAGCTCATAGCGATCTCCAGGAACGACCCGAAGGCCATGGCCGTCAGGGAGAGGAACAGGATAGAGAAAGAGGCGGAAGGGGCCAGGTAAGGCGCTTCTTCGGATATCTCCGTATCAGTTTATCTCTATCATTATTTCTGCAAGGCCATATTTTATCATGTAAGTTCCGGCCGGGGCGTATTCAAGGGAATAGCTGCTCATAGGTTCGCCTGTCATTCCGCCGTGGGCCATGTTTTCGCAGGATTCCACCGGCCCCAGGTAAACGTACATCTTCCCGTTCCAGGTGAATTCGCCGCTATTTGAGTACGGGAGCGGGAAGTAACAGGATACGACGTCGCAGGGCATCGGCAGCATGACCGCCTTCCCGTCCACGCAGGCGGCGTCGAAGCCGTACAGGCTGTGCTGAACGTTTGTCCAGCCTTCGGGTTCCTGCCTGTATATGCTCACTTCCCTGATCCGGCAGGAGCATGACGCCAGCCCGAAATCGGACCATTGCATGATCACCGGCTCGCCGGGATCATAGGCGGATTTGTCGGTCGACACGGTCTGCATGCCGAAGACGGCAAGGAAAGAGGTGCTCAATAAGACGATAAGGATGACTGCGATTATGATGATTAATCTTTTCATAGATTATTATTCGGTAATTAATCGTATTTATGCGTATAGGTTTTTTCGGGCCTGCCGCGGGATATCTTGACCGGTTCGGTCCCGTGCGGCAAACAGGGAAAATGCCCGGGAATGCGGAGAAAGAAATAAAAAAGGTATATACTTATATATAGACTCATAGACATATTAAAGAATCCGAAAGGTGGTTCATAATGGCGAAAGCAGAAATCGCGCAGACTATCAAGGAACTGATGATGAAGCCGGATCAGATCAGGAACATCGGGATAGTCGCGCATATAGACCACGGGAAGACGACCCTGACGGACAACCTGCTGGCAGGCGCCGGCATGATGTCGGAGGAGCTCGCGGGCCATCAGCTCGCCATGGATTTCGTCGAGCAGGAGCAGGAGAGGGGCATAACGATCTACGCCGCCAACGTGAGCATGGTCCACAAGGTCGGCGACAGGGACTACCTGATCAACCTCATCGACACCCCCGGGCACGTCGATTTCGGCGGGGACGTGACCAGGGCCATGAGGGCGGTCGACGGGGTGGTCGTCGTCGCCGACGCCGTCGAGGGCTGCATGCCCCAGACGGAGACGGTCCTGAGGCAGGCCCTCAAGGAGAGGGTCATACCAACTCTCTTCATCAACAAGGTCGACAGGCTCATCAAGGAGCTGAAGCTGACGCCAGAGCAGATGGAGGAGCGGTTCAAGAAGATAATAACCGAGGTCAACATCCTGATACAGAAGTTCAGCGAGCCCGAGTACAAGAACAGGTGCACGGTGAACGTCGTGGAGGGCAAGGTCGCTTTCGGGTCCGCCCTGAGGAACTGGGCAATTTCCATCCCCATGATGAAGGAGAGCGGGATATCGTTCAAGGACATCATAGAGATGACCGAGCGCGGCGAGGAGAAGGAGCTGGCCAAGAAGGCCCCCCTGCACAGGGTGGTCCTGGACATGGTGATAAAGCACCTTCCCAATCCCCTCACCGCCCAGTCCTACCGGGTGGAGAGGATATGGCAGGGAGGTGAGGAGGAGTCCGTTGTCGGCAAGAGCATGAGGTCATGCGACCCGGACGGGAAGCTGGCGGCTATCGTCACCAAGATATACCCCGACCCGCACGCGGGATACGTCGCCACCGTTAGGATATTCTCGGGCAGGATAAGGAGCGGCCAGGAGCTTTACCTGGTCGGCTCGCAGAAGAAGGAGAAGATACAGCAGGTCTCCATCTACAAGGGACAGCAGAGGGTAACGATGGACGAGGTCGTCGCCGGCAACATCGTCGGCATCGTCGGCCTGAAGAGCGCGTTCTCTGGGGAGACGCTGTGCCAGCCCGACCACGTTATACCCGCTTTCGAGAGCATCAAGCACATATTCGAGCCTGTCGTGACGAAGGCCATCGAGCCGAAGCAGCCCAAGCAGCTGGCGAAGCTCATAGAGTTCCTGCGCAAGACCAGCATGGAGGACCCCACGATGACCGTGAAGATCAACGAGGACACGGGGGAATACCTCGTCAGCGGGCTGGGTGAGCTTCACATAGACGCCAAGATAGAGAGGCCCCTCAAGGACGCGGGCATAGAGGTCAGCGTCTCGCCGCCCATCGTCATCTACAAGGAATCCGTCAAGGAGAGGACCCCGGCCCCCGTCGAGGGCAAGTCCCCGAACAAGCACAACCGCTTCTATTTCATCACGGAGCCCCTTGAGGAGGCCGTGTTCAAGGCCATGATGGACGGGGATATCCCCGACCAGGAGGTCAAGAAGAAGAACCTTGAGCTGATCGACAAGCTCACCGGGCTGGGGATGGACAGGGACGAGGTGAAGAAGATGAAGCTCATCCACAACAGGTGCATATTCCTGGACGTCACGAGGGGCGTCCACGCCATCCTCGAGGTCATGGAGATGCTCAAGCAGGCCTTCCAGGAGTCCATGGACGAGGGTCCGCTTGCCAGGGAGCCATGCTCCGCCGTGAAGGTCAAGATCATAGACGCCAAGCTCCACGAGGACGCCATCCACAGGGGCCCGGCGCAGGTCATACCGGCCGTCAGGAGGGCTATAAGGCAGGCCATGGTAGGCTCTAAGGCTTTCATACTGGAGCCAAAGCAGATCATCAGGATAGACGTCCCGACCGAGCAGATGAGCGGGGCCATGAAGGAGGTCCAGAACAGGAGGGGACAGATCGTCGAGATGAGCGAGGAGAGGGGCGTCAGCATAATCAAGGCTAAGCTGCCGGTCGCCGAGATGTTCGGGTTCAACTCCGCCCTGAAGTCGGGAACGGGGGGGCAGGGCTTCTTCTGGCTCATAGACGTGAAGTACGAGCCGCTCCCAAAGGAGCTGGAGCAGAAGGTCGTAACGCAGATCAAGCAGAGAAAAGGCATCACTGAAGAACAGGAAGACGTCGAAGAATGATATTCTGGCGGGGATGGCTTCTTATCGACTGAATTTAAAGTCCCTGTGGCAAAATTAAGACATCGGTAGAGTGAGGTGTTCCATACGGCGAAGCCGAACATAGCCCAAAAGAAGCTGCTTGCCCTCATCAAGAAGCTGGCGGCGATCAGGGGCAGGCATACCGAGCTCATAACCATCTACGTCCCGGCCGGCTCGAACCTGAACATAGTGGCCGACCAGGTCAAGCAGGAGCAGGGCACGGCGTCGAACATAAAGTCCAAGACCGTGAGGAAGAACGTGCTCGGGGCGCTCGAGAAGATAAACCAGCACCTCAAGCACTACAGGCAGACGCCCCCCAACGGCCTGGCCCTGTTCTGCGGCAACGTGAGCGAAAAGGAGGGGGAGAGCGACCTTGAGCTGTGGGCGTTCGAGCCCCCGGAGAGGCTGAACCAGAGGCTGTACAGGTGCGACCAGGAGTTCGTCCTTGACCCGCTTGCGCACATGGTCAGGGAGAGGGAGATATACGGCCTCGTCGTGCTGGACAAATCCGAGGCGGAGATTGGCACCCTGAAGGGCAAGCGGGTGGAATCGCTCAAGCATCTGGAGTCCCTCGTCCCGGGAAAGACGAAGAAGGGGGGCTGGTGCGTGCATGAGGATACCCTGATACAACTGGCTGACGGGAGAATCGAAAAGGTTAAAGATCTGAAGGATGACGAGTTTCTATGTTACGATTTCAATAAGCTGGGAGTTGCTCCCGGAAGACATGCCCACTTCTTTTCAAGGAATTCCGACGATGCGTTGAGAATAAGAACATCCGCGCCTACGTCGGAGATAGTCGTAACTCCTGAGCATAAGTTCTTCATAGCGAATGAAGACGGTTTCGGAACGAAGGATGCCGCCGATATCAGGCCGGGCGATCGGCTTCTTGCGGTGAAATCGCTCGCAATAAATGGCGTGAAGATAAACATCGACGTAAAGCTACCATTTAGATATCAGATTACGGAGAAAGGTCTGCGACATCTCGTGAAAAGAAGGGAGGAGCTAGGATTATATCAATGGATGGTAGCAAGAAGGGTTGGGATATCCCAAACCGCCATCTCGAAACTCGAGCTTGGTGAAAGAACGCTGAAATTGGCTAATTTGAACAAGATATTAGACATGTACGGGATTGGGAAATCGGAATTCTTCGATAATTTCGTAATCAAGGAAAATAAGCTGGATTTCACGCCTGAATTGAACCGGGACCTTGCTCAGCTGCTTGGATACATGCTTGGGGATGGGAACAGGGATAAGAACAGAATAACATTTTCTGAAAGGGAATTGCCGACATTGAAGATATATGAGAGAATGGTTCAGCGGCTATTCTCCATCAGCGCCAGAATAAAACCGAGGGTGGGGAAAGGCTATTACGAAATGAGGATTCACAATAAATTCATACTTTCCCTGATCGAAAGGGAGTTCCCCGGCATATTGACACCTTGCAGAAAGGACATCCCCGATAACGTCTGCAAATCAAGAAAACCCGAACTTGGGGGGTTCATCAGGGGCTTGTTTGATGCCGAAGGCTGGATCGACAAGAAAGCGAAGATTCTGGGCATAACCATGAACAACAGGGAAGTCATCAATAAAGTTCGGCTGATCCTTCTGAGGTGGGGCATAGTGTCCTCATTGAGAGAAGTCAAACGGAAAGGGAGCTTTGCCAGGAAGATGCGTTATAATCTGAGAATCACAGATGCGGAATCATTGAGGGAGTATTCGAAGAGTATAGGATTTTCCTCCGCTAGGAAGAGGAAAGAACTCATAGGTGTAGTCGTAAAGTCAAATGTTTCATATGTAGACCAAATCCCTATCAGCGGTCGGCATCTTCTAAATTTGGTCCATAAGCTGGGATTAACGACGGGGGATTTTCCCAAGGTTCAGGATTTCTTTTACGACAGAAAGGGCATGAGCTATAGAATTTTCAAAAAGAACATTTATGACATTGTTAGAAGGAAGTTTTCCGGGAGCAATGAATCTGAAGAATTAAGTTATATGAAAAGCATCTTGGACTCGGATATGATATCGGTCGTAGTGAAGTCTGTTGATGCCGTGAAGACGAATAGGCCTTTTTATGACATGCATGTTCCCGGTTTTAATAGCTTCATAGCAAACGGTTTCGTATTGCACAATTCCCAGGCAAGGTACGCCAGGGTCAGGGAGGGATTGCTGAACGACCATATGAAGAAGACCGGGGAAATCGCCACGTCATATTTCAGGGAGATGCGGGACCTGAAGGGGATAATAATCGGTGGGCCCGGCCCGATAAAGGACATGTTCTTCAACGGCGGCTTCCTGCCGACGGACGTGAAGTCGAAGGTCTTGGGCGTGGTTGACACCTCCTACACCGGCAAGTTCGGGCTCAATGAGATTCTGGAAAGGGGGGAGGACATCCTCGCCGAGGCGTCCGTTACCGCCGAGAGGAAGCTGCTCGAGAGGTTCTTCTCGGAGCTGGCGAAGGATTCCGGCCTTGGGGTCTACGGCCTCAAAGAGACCATGAAGGCCCTCGAGTCAGGGGCCGTGGAGATACTGCTGGTATCAGAGTCCTTCGACTGGGTCCACGCTCAGCTCGAGTGCCCGTCATGCGGCGCCAAGCTGGAGAGGATGGTCAGGCGCGACAGGCTGGATTCCGTCAAGTGCCCCAAGTGCGGGGCGTCGATGGAAGCCGGGCAAGAAGAGGACGCCATTGAGAAGCTGGCGGATGCGGCGGAGAAGGTGGATACCACGCTGGAGATAGTCTCCGTGGATACGAGGGAAGGCGAGCAGCTCTTCGAGATGGGCGGCATAGCCGGTATACTGCGGTACAGGGTCTAGTCCTGGCGGGGCTATTTATACCCCATTGATATGGGTTTTTATAACCATATATCTTCATTTCGAATGCAAATATGTTAGGAACTGGTCATGAAAACCCCAAAAGATGCAATATTTCCTTCTTAAAGCCCTGAAGCCAATTATACATATAATTATTCAATTTCTCTGGAAAATTCTGGAAAATGAATGATTTATAAGGAGCAAGGGCATGTCAAATCTATTTACCGGGAGGAAACTGGTATTCAGACCAATGGAACAATTTGAAGTTAATCTAAGCAAAATGAGTAGGGATGCTAAAATTGAGAAAATAAATTCTTTTGCTCAACACGATCATTATCAAGTGAAGTATAAATCCGGATTTCTTCATTTGTTAGACAAGATTTTCGTTGAAAAGGGTGAATGGGTAGAAATCAGAACAAATGAAAATTGAAGAAATAACTACTTATACCCATTATATAATAATTAACCCCTGAACAAACTCAGAGTAAGTATTCCTGGCAGGGCCACTGTTACTGGAAAAATGTGATGATTATTTATATGAGTGTATAATAAAATATACATATGTCTATAAAAATAGACAAACTGATGAATTTGTTTCTGGAAGACTCCTATAGCGAGTTCAATCTGAGGGAAGTCGCAAGAATTGCAAAGTTAAATCCAATGACTGCTTCAAAATATCTTAAATATCTCTTGAAGGAGTCTGTAATTAAAAAGAGGCCGGAGAGAAATTTCATCCTGTTTTCTGCAGATACAGAAAGTGAGAGATTCAAGGATATGAAAAGGTGCTTCAATATAAAAAAAATCAGATCATCAGGACTTGTGGAATATATAGAGAAAGAGCTTAGCTATCCAGAGGTGATAATCCTTTTTGGATCCTATGCGAAGGCAGAGAACAGTGCAGAAAGCGACATAGACATTTTTATTCTTTCCGAGTCGAATAAGAAGCTGGACCTGTCGGTATTTGAATCAAGAATCGGAGCGGAGATTCAGATTTTCAAACATTCAAGGAAGGAGTTCGATGCAATGAAGAGGGACAACAAAGAGCTTCTGAACAACATATTGAACGGGGTCTGTTTGAGCGGTTTTTTAGAGGTTTTCAAATGAGATTTGAAGATTTCATAACGTCAAAGAAAGTCAGAAGGGGAAATCCCGATATACAGCTTGCAAAATCACTGGTGAAGATGTCGGATAATCACCTGAAATCGATAGAATATATGAAACTGACGGAAACAAGTTCGGCCACCATAATGACAAACTATTACGAGTCCCTCAGAGAAGTGGTTGAGGCGATTGCGGCAATTGATGGCTACAAGGTATACTCCCACGAAGCATTTACCCATTTTCTCAGAGAGAAAGGAGAAGATATTATATCCATTAAGTTTGACAACTACAGGAAAATCAGGAACAGCGTCAACTACTATGGGAAAACTGTCGAAGTAGGGATTACGGCGGCAAACACAGAGGAAATCAAGAGAATGATATATCAATTAAAGGAGAAATATCTGAAAAGAATACTGGGCTGAAATTCGCAATAAATCAATAAAATCAACTAACCCCTGAAATCGTGCGAATATGGCAGCTGATTCGGGATCTCGATCTCGTCGTTCTCGACGTTCGTACTGTTTCCCCATGGAATGTCATCAGAGCTGACGATGATGTGCAGATGCTCGTCCCGCTCATATCGCATGTCGTATCCCTGCAATTTGTCCGCGAAATGAAGTATAAGCGCCCAGTCTGCGCTGGATAACCCCCAGCCGGACAGCGTTCTTCTAAGCTCGACAAGGGCATCATCAAGATTCATGATAATCTATTGAAACACATATTTAAAACACAAGTCAATGGTAGGCGGCTAGTATCAATTTTTTATGCTCAATTCTCAATTTTATATGTGATATGATTCAACAAATACTGATGAGGCTTTTCATAGCGTGCGAAATACCTGAGCAAGTCAGGAAGAAGCTGGTTACATTACAGGAGGATATAGGTGAAGAGCAAGCCAGAATCAAGTGGGTCGAGATGAAAAACATACACCTGACCATGAAATTCCTCGGCGAAGTGGACGATGGCAAGGTCGAGGAAATCAAATCCAGTTTATCGAAGATAAAGTCCAAAGCCATCGATGCTCACGTTTCGGGATTCGGCGTTTTCCCGAACGAGAGCTATGTCAGGGTCATGTGGGTCGGCCTCGAGCCGGCGCATGATCTGGGGAAGCTGCATGACGGGATCGATGCGGCTCTGTCAAGCCTCGGATTCGGAACGGATTCTAGCTTCAGGCCCCATGTGACCTTGGGCAGGGTAAGATCGGTCATGGACAAGAACGGATTGATGCGGAAGATTGCCGAGGCCAAGGAAAGTCTTGCCGATATCGGTTCTAAATTCAGGATAGATGAATTCAAGCTGAAGAAGAGCACCCTTACTCCCCGGGGTCCCGTCTATGAGGACGTGGCTGTCGTGGTCCTCTCGTAGGATGCCGTTCAATCACATTTATGTTTATCACGAGCGACGAACAGGCGAAACGGTCAGATGAAATCGGAAATCTTGTGCCTGGCTTCCTCGTGCCAAAGCCACAATATGAGAATGGCCGCGTCTATGGCCGCGGGAATGTTCTGGATGTTGAACATGGGGATTATGTGTATCTTCCATGACTCGAAAGAGAAGGGGAATAGCCACATTATCCCCTCGTAGGCGCCTCCGCCCAGGACATAATCAAGAGAGATGTGGAGCAGGATCCCGAAAGCGATGACGAAGAAGTACATGGCCAGCTTCTTCCTGTCCATCCTCCAGAGCAATGCTCCCGGGACGATGAACAACGCCGCGAAGAACGGGGTATGCGTTATGCCCCCGTGCTGCATCAGCTCGCCGGATATTCCGAAGAACCCCAATATCCAGTTGATCGGGATGTCTATGTCGGGAAGCAGCCCTCCCATTCCCGCGACAAAGATGGTGTGCAACGTGAAATTGCGCTTATTCTTCGCGAAGTAATCCCTGTACAAGTCAACCAGGATTATCGTGGTCAGCACGTGGGTGACGGCGAGGGGCATAAATAAATAATCTTGCTCATCATTTATATTTCGTGCGTCTGGGAAGAAGCCGATGGGGCATCATTTCAGGCGATAATAAATCTTTTATTCTACCGGTGACAAATAATATCGTGGTTAAAATGGAGAAACACGCCCTGAACGTCGAGTACAAGAAGTTCGGGGAGATCACCATAAACGGCCAGGTGTATTATTCCGACATGACCGTCTACTGGAACGGTAAGATCGCCTACCGGGGCAAGGAGCACGTCATCGAGTTCGGGGAGTTCATGAAGATTCTCAAGTCAGAGCCGGAGATCGTTGTGATTGGAAAGGGCGATGAGGGAGTCCTCAAGATCTCCGAGGAGGTCCTACAGTGGGCCAAGGGCAAGAGCGTGGACCTCTACTTCGAGAGGACGGCGAAGGCCGCAGACATCTTCAACGCGTTCGCGAACCAGGGGAAGAGGGTGGTGGGCATATTCCACGTCACCTGCTGAACGAGAAATATCAAACAGCTATGGTTCATTCTGTGCGGAAAGGGGACAGGGGACAGTTACTTGTTTTGATAACAGATCTGGCACTTGCTTGGAGGATTCCCAACTATATCGGAACGAATGCCATTCATAGTTTCCGATTGCTTCTTCAGCTCTAATTGTCTTTGTATCGAAAAAGGTCAAGCGGCCGCCTCCACATACACGATAACAAATATTGTTATCACAATCAACTTCAGCATAGTCTCCAGTTCTTATGGCACCTGATCTAAACTGATCCATGAATTCCCGCCAGCCTTTGCCATCCGGACCGCTTACCCTCTCCATCATATCATGGAGCTAACAGCAGAATTTATAAAGATTTCACTTATCGTGCAAGACTTGCTGCTACCTAAAATGCCTATGTATTTAGTCACGGATTGTTAGGATATCCGGTTATGTGAAGTTTTAAATACTTACCCACCCATAAAATATACTTAAGGTGCCGAGATGAAGGGTGGATGTCGGATCTTTGAGTGAAGCTTGCTCTGATTTCATCAGCCCTTCAGCCGTTTCGAATTCTCCGGATATTTTCGCGCTCAGTTCCCTCAATAGAATCGTTTTGAAGCTGAAATTCTTCTTAAATGCTTTTTTATTGGAAGGTTGGTCAGAATGAATAAAGAAAGCGGTGCTCGGCCTGTCCCCCCAGGATATTTGAACTCGATAATTATAGCCCATTTTGACAATGAATACGGGATGTCATTCTCAAGCCTTTCCAACCCAAGGTCGTATGACAAGATGATGAACAAGATCAGGAAATGGGGTCTGGATTATCCTGACGCTGAGGGCGTGTTCCGCAGATTCTACACGGGAGATCAGAACAGCTATGTCGGTTATGCGCAGGTATTCCTTGCTCTGCTTGATGAGGTCCCAGGCTACGAGAGGCCTATAAAGGTAGATTCGATGAAAGTCCATGACACCATATTCATCAATGGTTCCGTGGTCGATGAGGACAGCGATGATCTCCCAGAAGCGACCTTGAAGGCGCACATGAATGGCTCGATGGCGAATGTCATCGGAGAGGGTGACGGCCCGGTGAATGCGATTGACAAAGCGATACAGAAGGCATTATCTGAATGCCGGGTCGATAAGGTTATCCCGGAGATCGGTAATGTCAAGCTCCATGATTATACGGTCCCGCCTACGGAGTCCAGCGGCTCGGAAGCAAAGGTGCAGGTCGTCGGCTTGCTGGGCACCGATGGGAAGAAGATCACATCAGCGAGAAGCCATGTCGATATCGTCGCCGCCAGCGGGCTGATGATGCTCGACGGCTATGACAGCTTGTTGACACAATGCGGATACGGGCAAAAGGGGTCTCATGTCTAGGAATTGAATTAATATAAGGATACAAGTATAATTTACTGGGATTTTACGATAGCGGAGGCTGATGCATGTCGCTGTTTGACCACAAGAGAGTGGAGGAAGAGATTCTCGCGTTCTGGAAGAAGGACGGTACCTATGATAAGGTCAAGCGCGCGGGGAAGGGGAAGAAGCCCTTCTTCTTCGTTGACGGGCCGCCCTACGCGACCGGGTCCATACACATGGGCACGGCCTGGAACAAGATAATAAAGGACGTTTACCTGCGCTACGCCAGGATGCTCGGGCTCGACGCTTGGGACCAGCCGGGCTACGACACGCACGGGACGCCGATCGAGACCAAGGTCGAGAAGCAGCTGGGATTCGGATCGAAGAAGGACATAGAGAAGTACGGGATAGGCAAGTTCATTGAAAAATGCAGGATTTACGCGACGAAGTACATAGACGTCATGAGCGGGCAGTTCGCCAACCTCGGGGTCTGGATGGACTGGAAGGATCCCTACCTGACGCTCGATAACCGCTACATTGAAGGCGCGTGGTACACGTTCAAGAGGGCTTTCGATGGGGGCTTCCTGTACAAGGGGAAGTACCCCGTGCACGTCTGCCCCAGGTGCGAGACAGTCGTGGCCTATAACGAGATAGAATACTCGAAGCTGACGGACACGTCGATATACGTGAAGCTGCGCATCAAGGGCGAAAAGAACAAGTACCTCATAATCTGGACGACGACCCCATGGACCCTGCCGGGCAACACGGGCGTCATGGTTCACCCCAAGTTCACTTACGTCGAGGCGGAGCTCGGCAACGGGGAGGTCTGGATAGTCGCGAAGGAGAGGCTGCAGGAGCTCATGGGCGCCATCGAGGCCGGATACAAGGTCGTTCGCGAGATGCCGGGGAAGGAACTGGCCGGCATGGAATACGAGGGGCCTCTGCAGAGCAGGATGCGCATGCCGAAGCTGCGCAACGCCTACAGGGTGATACTGTCTGACAGGTACGTGCATCTCGAGGAAGGCACGGGCCTGGTCCATACGGCCCCGGGGCACGGCAAGGAGGACTTCGACGCCGGGACCAAGGCGGGGCTGCCAGCGATTTGCCCGGTCATGAACGACGGCTCGCTCACTAAGGAGACAGGCAAATACAGCGGCAAGCACGCGAGGGTCGTGGATGAGGAGATAATCAGGGACCTGGAAGAGGAGGGCATGCTCGTCTTGAAGCACCCCCACACTCACGACTACCCCATGTGCTGGCGATGCGACACCCCGCTGCTGCAGGTAGGCGTGCCCCAGTGGTTCTTCAAGGTCACTGGGGTCAGGGACAAGCTGCTCAGCGAGAACAGGCGCGTGAACTGGATGCCGGGCTGGGCCGGGGACAGGTTCAACGACTGGCTCGAGAACCTTGGGGACTGGCCGATATCCAGGCAGAGATACTGGGGCATTCCACTGCCGATCTGGGAGTGCGGATGCGGGAACATAATGGTGATAGGGTCATTCTCGGAGCTGAAGAGGCTGTCCGGAGTGAAGAGGGAGATGGACTTCCACAGGCCGGCGATTGACAAGGTCAGGCTGCGATGCACGAAATGCGGCAAGCTGGCGAAGAGGGTCCCAGACGTCCTCGACGTATGGTTCGATTCGGGCGTGTGCACGTGGGCGTCGCTCGAATACCCGAGGAAGAAGGCCCTCTTCGAGAGGATGTGGCCGTCCGTCTTCCAGACGGAGGGCCCGGACCAGTTCAGGGGCTGGTGGAACTCGCAGATGATAACGAGCGTGCTCACCTTCGGCAGGGCGCCTTTCAGAAACGTCCTGCTGCACGGCTTCGTCATGGACGTCAAGGGGATAAAGCTTTCGAAGTCAAAGGGCAACTTCGTCGATCCCGCCAAGGTCATCGAACAGTACGGCAGGGATGTCCTGCGCTTCTACCTGCTGCGGAACCCGTTATGGAACGACTTCTACTTCAACTGGGAGGAGGTCAAGGAGGTCAGCAGGCTCTTCACGGTCTTCTGGAACTCGTACCTGTTCGTCAGGACGTACGCCCCGAAGCCCCCCGCCAGGAAGCCTGCGCTCAGGGCCGAGGACAGGTGGATAATCAGCAAGGTTAACAGCCTCATCGGCGAAGGGAAGGCGCCTGAAGAGCTGCAGGTGCACAGGCTCGTACAGGGGCTTTGGGATTTCATACTGAACGATTTCTCCAGGTGGTACATTAAGATAATCAGGGACAGGGTGTCCCCCTGGTACAAGGGCGCCGACAGGGCGGGCGCTGATTACGCCCTGAATTACGTGCTGGAGAGGCTGCTCAGGCTGATGGCACCCATAACGCCGTTCATATCGGATAAGATATGCACGGACCTGTACGGGAAGAAATCCGTTCATCTGAGCCGCTGGCCGATGATCGACAAGAAGATGCATGATAGAACCCTCGAGTCCCAGATGGAGGTCGTCAAGAACATGATCGAGACGATGAATTTCGCCAGGCAGGAGAAGGGAACGAAGCTCAGGTGGCCGATCCGGACGGTAGAAATCTGGCCGGCAAAGGGCAAGGGAGGCGAGCTTCGCAGGGTTGTCGGCAATTTCGACCGGGTCATAATGGGGATGGGCAACGTTAAGGAGCTGCGCGTCGCAAGGAAGGGCAAACCGGCAGGAAAGGGTTTCGTGCTGGGGAAGCTGCGACTCGGGGATGTGATGCTCGACGAGGCCATGCTGAGGGAGATCATCAGGAAGGTCCAGGTCGCGAGGAAGGAGAAGAACCTTTCCGTACGCGACAGGATTGGCATATGGTTCGATGCCGACGGCGGTACGAGGGAAACGCTTAAAAAGCATCGAAACGAATTGCTGGTAGGTGTCGGGGCTGCCAAGGCGTCCTTCTGCAAAATAGAGGGCGAAGGGCTTGGCTGCCTGGATTTCAAGGGCAAAAGGATCAAGTTCGAGTTCGGCAAGTTGAGAGAGAAGGTGAAATGATGGATTACTACAAGGGGATGCTGGGGCTGGCTGAAAGCATAAGGAACAAGGATCTGAGGCTGAAGGTGATAGACATAATAAAGAACCCCAAGCTCAGCAATCCGAAATTCGCTTATAAGGGCATATCGATGAAGGACGCTCCCGCCTCGCTGGGATGGCATCACGTTGAGGAAGGCGGCCTTGCGAAGCACACGTACGTCGTTACCAAGCTCTGCGTCGATATCGGTGAATTGATGATGGCTAACTATGAGATAGAGCTCAACATGGACACCCTGATCGCCGGAGCGCTGCTCCATGACATAGCGAAGCTGTTCGATATGGAGAAGAACGGCAAGGGGTTCGACCAGACCAGCCTGAGCATAGACCATATCATCATGGGTTCCGCGGAGCTGTATGCAAGGGGTTTTCCCGAGCCGGTCGTGCACATGATCGCGTCGCATTTCGGTGATCAGGGCACAACAACCCCGCAAGTGCCTGAGGCCGTGATACTCCATCACGTGGATACTCTGGACGCGATAATTGGAACGAGCAAGACGCACAAGCTGCTGCAGCTCCTGACCCAGTGAGCTTCGGTTACCAGCCCCTTCTCGAAAATCCGCACCCGGGACCGATCTTTGTAAGATGAGCCTATAACTTATATAAGTAAAACATAATTAACAGATGGATTCGGACAAGATTTCCAGGCTTCTGGGGAGCAGCGGAAGGAAGGTGCTGCTTTACCACACGGACTCCGACGGCATATCCTCGGCAGCGCTGATACTCAGGTTCTTCGGGGGTTTCGCGGCTGTCCCGAGGGACGGCCCCATAATAGATGACAGGTTCCTGCATGAAATAATCTCCATGAAGCCGGACCTGCTCGTGGTCCTCGACATACCCATAGACCAGGAATGGAAGAAGATGGAGTTCTTGCAGCAGAGCCTTCCCGGCCTCAGGCTGGTCGTCATAGACCACCACATCCCGGAGAAGAATCTCACCTCGCGCAGGAGCTTCCACATAAACCCCAGGTTCGAGCGCGAAGTATACATACCTGCGAGCGCGCTCGTCTACCGCCTCCTGCAGCAGATGGGCAAGGACGTGAGGCCGCTCATCTGGATAGCGGGCGTGGGTATCGTCGGGGATCACGCTTTCGAAGACTGCAAGGACATCGTCCGGGAATGCGTGGAATCGTTCCCCGATCTCGGCGGCGACATAAGGAAATCCAAACTTAACTCGATATCAGGCATGCTCACATCTGCCGTTGTGCTTCACGGGACGCGTGGTGTCATGAAGAGCCTGGAGATACTGCTGAGTACGGACAGGATGGAGGACCTGCTCAAGAACGAATACCTGAGGAAATGCGACGGGCTGGTTTCGGCAGAGATAAAGAGGGTCATGTCAGACTTCAGGAAGAGGGCAAGGGAATTCCCGAACCTTGACCTGATCATTTACAGGCTCAGCAGCCGCCTCAACATAGCCTCGACCATCTCCACTCTGCTGGCGGAGAAGCATCCCGACAAGATGATATTCGTCACCAAGCAAGGGAAGCGCCACGTCAAGGTATCGGCCAGGTATCAGGCGGGCAAGATAAACCTGAGCAAGCTGCTAAAGTCGTCTGTGGACGGCATTGGGTCCGGCGGCGGCCACGAGAAGGCGGCCGGAGCGGTCATAAACAAGCATGATTCCAAGGAGTTCGAGAGGAGGCTCGTCAACCGGATCACGGAACTCAGAGCAGGGTGATGAACAGGACGCCCAGCACCATCATGACAGCCCCCGCGAGCCTGCCCCTCAGGTTCCTTTCTTTGAACACGACCGCGCCCAGGATCACGCTGATGATGGCGCTCGTCCTCTTTACGGATATGACATAGGCGGCCAGCGTCATGGTTATCGCGGTCATCTGGAAGATCAGCAAGAGGGCGCTGAACAGCCCGATCGGAATCAGGGCCTTGACGTTCCTCGGGATCCTGGCAGCGTCCCTGCCGATCTTCAAGTACGCGATCGGGAACATGACCGACGATACGAACAGGTTAACTGAAATTATCCAGAAAAGGGGATTCGAGTTGAGGACGCCTACCTTGTCTATGTTCGCGGTGATGCTCCATATGAAGGCGACCAAGAGCATGAGCCTAGGCCCCTTTTCCTTGAGCAGGGACCTGAACGGGGAGAGGACGCCATTACCCCTCTCTCCCATGTTCAGAACGTACGAACCGAAGACGATCAGGAGGATGCCTATGATGCCTGAGATTGACGGGAACTCGGACAGGATCAGGGGGGACGTTATGAGCATGAACAGCGGAGTGAAAGTGATCATGGGATACGCCACCGAGATGTCGGAAAGCTTTATCGCCCTCATGTACAGTATCGTCGCGGCCACGTTGAGCAGGCCTCCCGCGGACAGGGCGATCAGGAACGCGTTGCCGATCGCGGGCATATCGACGAACAGGAGAAGGGGGAGAAGGAAAGGCAAGGCGAATATCCTCAGGGACCAGGCGACCACGTATTCGTCGATCCCCGAGAGCTTCAGCGACCTCTTGCTGGCGATCACCTTCATCGATTCGAAGAAAGCCGTCAGCAAGGAGAGAATGAACCACAGCATGATAATATTTCGCTCCCGGGATTATTTATTGCGAAAATTCATTTCTTGAAATTCATAACCAGAAAACGCCGCCCTTTTTCTGGCAATTTCTAGGTTCATGAATCCCGATTCGTCACAAGCCTCGTCACTTCGTCCTCATTACGACGAACATGTGGTCGAGCTCGTAAGGCTCGAGCTCGACCTTGTCTATGACCTTGAAGCTCCTTTCCAGCTTTACGAGCTCTTCCCTAAAGACCTTTTTCGGATCCTTCGTCACGTCTATGCTCCTCGCCTTTATCGCTATGACGGCGTAGCCCCCTTTCTTCAGGAACCTTGAAGCGTTCCTTATGATGATCGGTATCTGGTCGTCGCTCGCCACGTCCTCGTAAACGACATCGACAGGCTCTATCCATCCGTATTCCTCTGGCTTCCTGGCATCCGCGAGGATGGGGATTATGTTCCCCCTTTTCTCGCTTGTGATGTTGAGGTCCCTCACGGACCTCTCCGATACCTCTATCGCGTAGATGACCCCCCCGCTTCCAACGATGTCGGAGAAGAAGCTCGCCGTGGCCCCCGATGCCGCTCCAAGATACAGGACCTTGCTGCCGGCCTCAAGCGGGAACTCCCTGATGCCGCGCATTATCGCTGCCGCAGGCTTGCTCTTGTTCGGGTCCCATTCCCTGAATTCATCCGCTCCCATGCTCATCAGGCCCTTGGAATACGTGACGTCCCCCTTGACAAGCCCCTTCGTGAACAGCTGCTTGCCCCTTTTCCATACGC
>JAFGSV010000034.1 GCA_016934325.1 Candidatus Aenigmatarchaeota archaeon
GAGGGGATTCGCCGAATACATCTCGGGCATCAAGGAGCTGGATTTCAGGATCCCCGCCAAATGGGTCATAATAGCGTGCATCCTGCTGAGGATGAAGTCCGACCACATAAAGATACTCAAGATGGACAAGGAAGCCGATGAGTTCATGGACCTCGACGAGCTCGAGGAGCTGGCCGAACTCGAGGAGGCCGAGGTTGAGAGGCTGGAGCTGGACCCCCTAGAGGTCATTCCAAGAAGGAAGCCGGTCAGGCAGGTCACGATCACCGATCTCGTCTCCTCGCTGAAGAAGGTGATCAAGGCCGAGAAGAGGAGGGAGCTCAGGTTGCAGAACAGGAAGGATAAGATAAAGATATCGAGCGAGGACATAACCAGGAGGATAGACAACCTGTATGCCAAGATCGGCGACATGCTCACCACCATAAGGGAGAACGAGATAAAGTTCAGCAAGCTCGTGGGCCAATGGAAGAGGGGCAAGGTGGTCGACACGTTCCTGCCCCTCGTGCACCTCGACCACGAGAAGAAGGTCGCATGCAGGCAGGAGAAGATATTCGACGAGATATTCATCAAGAAGAGGAGCGAAAGGGAGGTGCCAAGGGCCTCTTGATGCCGGAGCTGCGTAACCCGGGCGGTTTGGATGAGATACTACGGATTGCTGCTGCTGGTGCTGGCATGCCTGATGGCCTCGGTTTTCGTCGAGGGCCAGGACCTCTTCAGGTCGGAATTCTTCTCGATCTCCTACGCCGTCATGAGCCTCGTGCTCATCATCGGGTCGAAGCGCAGGGAATCCGGGAACGTTGACGTGGCCATCGGCATGCTGCTGCTTTTCTCAGTGGCGTTCCTGTCGACGGAGACCCTTGTCGGGATCATGACCGACAGGGCGACCGAGCTGCTGTCTTTCAAGGTCGCCATCATCGTCGCTCTGGACTATTGCGCATTGGGTTTTTTAAGATTGGGAAGAGATATGAAACATATGGAGAGGTTGAGTGGGGATGGCAGATACAGGATCTCCGGATAACACGGACGGCAAGAGGCTGCTGGAGGCGGCTCTGTTCATGGCTTCCGAGCCCCTCGAGCTCGAGAGGCTCTCGAAGATAGTCGGCATAAGCTCGCTAGGGTACCTGAAGGGGATCCTCACCGAGCTCGAGCACGAGTACAAGGAGAAGGGGTTCCATCTCAGGGAGAGCAGCGAGGGATGGATGTTCCAGGTCGACGGCAGGTTCCTGCCGCACGTCGCGAGCCTCACCCCTTATTCCGACCTTCCGGAGGGCGAGAAGAGGACCCTCGCCCTGGTCGCCTACAAGGAGCCGCTGATGCAGGCGGAGGTCATCAAGACCCAGGGGAACAAGGCCTACACTTACATCAAGCACCTGGCCAAGAGGGGGCTGATCAGGGCCGAGAAGCAGGGAAGGACCAAGTCGCTCAGCCTCACCCAGGAGTTCGAGCGGTACTTCGGGGAGAACAAGGAAGCCATCAAGGAGCGGCTCATAGCAAAGATAAATAGGGAAGAGAAAGAAATATAGTCTATGGACCATGGAAAATGGCTTCTCCTATTGGTTTTTGTCATCGTTTCGCTGTCAGTCCCGTGGCCCGCGCGATCCCTGACGGGCAGCATAACCACGACCTATCCCGGAGACGGCGCATGGACCAACGGGACCAACGACACCCTGTCCTTCATCTTCTCGTACGTCGACCCCCATTACAAGACGGCATCGTGCAGCCTCTTCATTGACCCTCCCAACGCCTCGTTTGCATCCATCACGGCTTACAACGGCACCCAGCATTTCATGCAATCGAAAGAAGACTTCGCCGAGGGGCAAAGCTCTTGGCGGATCCAATGCATCAACGGCACCGGCATCGCGTCCGGCGTAAGGACGTTCACCGCTGACCGCGACCCCCCTTCGGTGAGCCTGGTCTCACCCGCGAACGGCGCCTCCCTCGGCAAAGGCACGATCACATTCACCTATATATTTTCCGACCGGCTCTCGCCCCAGGCATACTGCACGCTGCATGTTGACGGTCTCAAGAGCGGAGCATCCGCAATCAACGGCACGTGGAGGTCGTCCGGCATGTCCCTGTCCCCTGGCAATTATGGATGGCACGTCGGGTGCAGGGACAACGCTGGCAATACGGGCCTTTCGGGGACTTACCTGCTGGACGTATGGGAGCTTGGCGCCATAAGCATCGCTTCCCCCCGGAACGCGACCTACGCTTACATGGACGGCATACCCCTGACCTTCATGCTATCGGGGACCCCGTACTGGATGGGATACAGCCTGGACGGGTCGGCCAACGTCACCATCAGCGGGAACACGACCTTCGACGTGGACTCCGAGGGGACCCATTCGATCGAGCTCTACGCGAGGGACACGTCCGGGAAGTACGAATACGATATCGTGCGCTTCACGGTGAGGCTTTCCCATGGCATCGACTTCGTCACGCCGGCGGGGGGCCTGCACCGCATGAGCGCGCTGCATGTAAACGCGACGACCGACCTGGATGCAGACTGGTGCGGAATCTCGCTTGACGGCGGATCTAACATTACCATGTCCGAGGATCCGGCAGGCTCGTGGTCCCAAGACCTGACCGGATTGTCCGAAGGCAGCCACGTCCTGCGGGTGTGGTGCAACGACTCCAGCGGATTCTGGTCCACGAACAGCACTTCCTTCAGCGTCATGCTGACGGGCTTCGGCATCAATCCCCTGACTCCGGCCAACAGGTCCTACTGGAACACGTCGTCCCTCGACGCCGTCATAACGCTCACCAGGGATGCGGTCATGTGCCGGTTCTATCTCGATTCGGAAGGTCCCCTGGTGATGGTCAAGGACGAACCCAGGAGGTGGCATTACGGCATCACCAGCATCGCCGCCGGCACCTACACCTTCCGTGTCGTCTGCAACGACTCGGCAGGGTTCTCGGATTCGGCCACTGTCGTGTTCACCGTGAAATCGCAGCAATGCGAAAGCGACGTCCTGGGGATATGCTCGGGTTCCCAGAGCTGCTCGGGAGGCAGGTGCGTCGATTTGGCATGCGGTGAATGCGCATACGCGTCCAACCACACGTGCATCTCCCATGAATGCTGCTCGGACGACGAGTGCCTCGCCACGCAGCGCTGCAGCGGGAACATGTGCGTGGGCATAAGCTGCGGCTGCGGAGAGATCAAGAACCACGCCTGCATGGAGTACGATTGCTGCTCCAATTTCGACTGCGATGCGAACCAGCGCTGCGACCTGGCGACCCATTCGTGCGTCGGGAAGTCCCTGCTGGTCGTGGCTCCCGAATCGGTCGTGGCCGGCCAGGTGTTCGACATAACGGTCATGAACCAGGAAGGCGGCTTCATGCAAGGCGCAGAGGTGATCATAGATTATCCCGGCGGGGGGACCAAGACCGTCATGACGGACAGCGGGGGATTGGCCTCCGCGATCGCCCTGGAATCCGGACAGATACAGATAACGGTCACTGCGGAAGGCTACGATCCGAAGGTTTCCATGATCGAGTCCCAGGCGGGGATCGACTGGTGGGTCATCATATTCATCATAGCATTGGTGCTCGCCGGCGCCGGGGGGTATTTCTACTGGATGCAGCTTCCACCTCTCGCGCTGGCAAAGGCAGTCAGGGGACAGAACGTCACCCTCAGGGTGAAGAACAGGACCCCCGAACGCATTGACAACGTGCTGGTAGTTGATTCCGTGCCCAGCGGGGCCTTCCTTGGGTGCAACCTGAACCCGAGGATAGAGAACTTCGGCGGCGAGGACCACATGACGTGGTTCGCTTCGCTGGAGCCGGGGGAGGAGATCGTCATCGACTATCAGGCCTCGGGCACGTCGGAGAGCTTCATCGTCAGGGTGGGCGACGAGGAATACAGGAGCGGCTACGGCTTAATGGGCATCGTGCAGGAGGCTTGGGAGATGATAGAGCGGCTGCTCCCTAAGAGGAAGGGCGGGGAAAGTGCCGGGGGAACCCCGCCGTGAGAGCCCGCTTTTGAAATTTATTATTGCCCCGGCTAAATAATGAATATAAAGAAATCGTGTTGCTCATGGCGAGGAAAGGCAAGAGATCCGGAAAGGGGGACGAGAGCGACGGAGGGTTCAATGTCATACTGGGCACCAGGATGTCGCATGACAGCGAGCCTGAGAAGGAAAGCAAGCGGGAAGTGGCCGAGGCGGAGAAGAAGCCCGTCCCCGAGGAGCCCGCTCCCGTTGCCCAGGAGAGCTCATCCGCGGAAGACCTTTTGAAGAAGAAGCAGCAGATAAAGAAGATGCTGGCCTCCCTCAACGATGCCCGGTCCAGATCGAACATGCCGACCTATTCCTTCCACCGCATGAAGAAGATGTACGTTGCGGAGCTGGCCAGGATAAACGCATTGCTCTCGGCAAAGGTCATGCCGGCCCAAGTCAAAGAAGGGGAGCCTGGCAGGCCCAAGGGCCGGGGGGCCGGGAAGACGGGCAAGAAGCCGGAAGGGAACGCGGCCCGGGACTCAGAAAGTGTCATGATGGAAGACCTCGTCAGGAGGGTGGAGCGGGTGGAATCAGCACACGGGTTGTTACCGTCCTTCAAGTCCCAGCTGGAATCGCTGAAGAGCAAGATGGACGAGTACGAGCAGGTCGTCGCCAGGCTGAGGTCCGACGAGGAGGAGCTTTCGAAGGAGCTTCCCCGCATAAAGCGCTCGCTTTCGGCCCTGAATGGCAGGGTGAGCCAGGAACGCCCAGGGAAGAAGGCAGCCGCCAGGGAGCCCCCTGCCGCGGACCTCAGCGCCATGGAGAGGATAAGCAGGAAGGTGGACGCGCTGGCGGGCAAGCTCACGGGTACCCTGGAGGCCCTGAAGAGCAGGATAGACCAGGTGTCGGTCGTGGACGAGCTAGAGACCAAAGCCTACGTCAGGGACCTCAAGAAGGACATCAGCAAGGTCAGGTCGGAGCTCGCGGACTTCCTCAAGAAGGAGGACCTGACGAAGCTGGTGCTCCATCCCGTGGTCGAGGGCGGGGCGGAGCAGGCCCAGGCCCCGCGCTCGGCGAAGGGCAGGCCGGGCAAGAAGGAAATGGTTACAATCGATGCGCTCGGCGGCATGCTTGGGAAGGACATCGCCATGGAATGCTCGCTGTCCCTGCTGAAGAGCGTCACGCAGCGCGGGATGCGCATGTACTGGTACAGGATCGAGGACGCCACGGGGGAGAGCATACTGACCAGCGGCAGCGAGATCAGGGCGAAGAAGGCCAGGCTGGAAGGCAGTGTGAAGAGGACCAAGACGGGGTCCGTCTACGTCGAGTTCAGGCGGCTTGGCCGGTGAATCAGCGAACGTTCGACTGTTTTTTATTCATGCGCGGACATAGATTTAATCACTATGGCCGCGGAATTGAAGTCTCTGGATTTCAGGTTCTTGGTGCGCGAACTGAGGGATTCCCTGCTTGGCGGCAAGTTCAGGAAGATATACCAGTACGGGCAGGGGGATAAGCAGTTCTTGTTCGAGATATACGTGTCCACCAAGGGCGATTTCTGGCTGCAGGTCGACCCCGGGGCGATGTTCCTCGCCCAGCACAGGAAGATCGCGCCCGTGACCCCGCCAAACTTCTGCATGTTCCTCAGGAAGCACCTGAACGGCAGGGCGATCAAGAACATAAGGCAGATAGGCTTCGACAGGATAGTCGAGATAATGACCGACAGCAGCATACTCATACTGGAGTTCGTGCCGCCGGGCAACGTCATCCTGTGCGACAGGTTCTACAACGTCATAATGCCCATGCACGTCCAGCGGTGGCGCGACAGGTCCATACTTCCGAGGAAGCCATACCGTTATCCCCCCGGGCCCGTGAACACTTACAACATCTCTTTCGAGACCTGGAGCCACCTGCTGCAGAAGCAGACAGGCACCATCAAGTCGGTGCTCGCGAGGATGGGGTTCGGATCGCTGTACGCGGGCGAGGCCGTGTCGCTCGCTAAGGTGGACGCCGAGAAGCAGGCGGGACAGCTCTCGCCCGGGGAGACTTCGGAGCTTTACCGGGCCGCCAGGCTCCTCGGGGAGAGGAAGGCCGAGCCCGTGAGCTATGAGGACGGCGTCGTGTCCCCCTTCCCTTTGCTCACGAAGAAGGAGCAGATAAAGGGCAAATGGTCCAGCCTGTCCGCCCCGCTCGACGAGCTCTTCTCGAGGCAGGTCGTCGAGCAGGCCAGGCTCGAGGAAGCCGGCAAGGCCGAGGAGAAGAGGCAGGAGCTGGAGAGGATCGTGGAGAAGCAGACCATGATGAGCGAGGGCCTGCGAGAGAAGGTCTCGGACAGGAAGCAGAAAGCCGATGCCATTTACTCTTTCTACGGGCTGGTCGAGGACATCCTGAACGGGATAAGGAAGGCGAAGGACAGCGGGCTCGGATGGGCCGAGATAAAGAGCAGGATCGAGAGCGAGCCCACCCCCGAGGCGGAGGCGATCGTCGAGATCAGGGAGCACGAAGGCACGGTGCTGGTGAATCTCGGGGGGCAGGAGATGGAGCTGGATTTCAGGAAGTCGGTCGAGGAGAACGCCGCGGACTACTATGAGGAGAGCAAGACCGCAAGAAGGAAGTCCGAGGGCGCCGAGCGGGCGATCGATGACAAGAGGCACGAGATAAGCATGATCGAGGAGTCGCCGCCACCTGAGAAGCCCGTCATCAAGAAGAAGAGGAGCAAGCCGAGGCGACGCTGGTTCGAGAGGATGCGGTGGTTCGTCTCCTCCCAGAAGTTCCTCATAGTAGCCGGCAAGGACGCGGCGTCGAACGAGAGGCTGATAAAGAGGCACACGGACGACAGGGACCTCGTCTTCCACACCGACATCCAGGGCTCCGCTTTCGTCGTGCTGAAGGCGAAGGCGAGCAGGGGGACGAAGTTCGCCAGCCTGAGGGATGGGCAGCCATGGCCGACCCCTGCAAAGAAGGAGGCCTCAGAGATAGCAGCCGCCTGCTCCAAGGCGTGGAGCAAGGGCCTGGGGAACATAGACGTCTATGCGGTCAGGCCGGACAAGGTATCGAAGACCCCTCCCAGCGGGACGGGCCTGCCGAAGGGCTCGTTCATGGTTCAGGGCGACAGGGAATGGTTCAGGGACGTGGAGCTCAAGATGTCAATAGGGGTCATCATAGACAAGCAGCTCGGCATGGCGGAGATCATATCGGGCCCGGTGATGGCGATGAGGAACTTCACCAGGTACTTCGTAACTCTAAGGCCCGGGGACAGGCAGTCGCCGGAGCTGGCAAGGGAGATCAAGAACAAGCTGGCTTACAAGGCCAGCCCCGAGGAGAGGCCGCTTGTCGAGCAGTTAGAACTTGACAGCATAAGCAGGCTGGTGCCCGGCGGCACCGGGATGATAGTCGGCTGAGTTCTGAGCTAAGATAGCTTTGATTCTCCCCATGCGGGAAAAAAGAGAATCTTCAGTACTTTATCTCGAAGCCAGAGAATTCGCCCTTGTGCTCCTCCCACCTGACATCGATGCCATCGACGTGGGCTCCCGGCGGTCCCTTGGCGCAGAACTCGACGAGCCTGGCGACTTGCTCCCTCTCCCCCTCGAAGACCGCCTCGAGCTTGCCGGCCCCGGTGTTGCACACCCAGCCCTTCACCCCGAGGCTCGCGGCCAAGTCCCTGGTCGTCGCCCTGAAGAAGACCCCGATGACCATCCCGCTGACCAGCACATGCGCTCTCGCTTCCATGATTATTACTGCTCGTTCGCGTATATTAGTCTTTGTCAGGATATGAACAAGAAACCAAACATAGACGAGCTAGATGATTACTTTCCAGCCCTTGTCAATACCCATGCTTTTCCTTCTTTTATCGCCGGCAGGTACGAAAGCGAAATGTGTATAGCAATGGCTCATCGACTCCGCGAATTCTCTTTTAGTCAAAGTGCTGCAGCGGATATTCCTTCCGAACGTTCGGTTCGGACCATGCCTGCAGAATACATATGGTTTCCCAAAGCCTCCGGCATCGGGCCTTATTTCCGCAATAACGAAGTTGTCGTAAGGCCCCTCTTCCAGAATATCCTGGCTAACACCGATACCCCTTACACGAACAGGGGAGATCGCCAAGTTGATGTCATCTCTCATCAATCCAGGTAAACCCTTGCTGTAATCGATAACGGTCCCTATCGGATATTTGGAATGGGTCGACTCGAGGACAACGGGCTCGAGCCAAGTAACCGGTGCTAAATCACTCTGCTGATTGTCTGGTTTGGGGAGCAATTTCGCGACCACGTAATCTCCACCGAAGAAGCCGGGAATGGCTGCCACCAATGACCTGATCACGTTCGGACCTAAAACATCCAGTGCGACATCAGGCCCATACCTTGACATCCTGTCGTAACTGGCGACTTGCATAACAATATAGGACTGCTAATATTTTTAAAGTTATATATTCACGACCAGATAGTGATATATATTCCATGTCTTCTAGATGCAGCGGTTCATAGTCCGAGGACTTCGCCCATCCCGTAGGCCTTGCCGTCGTGCTTGCCCGCGACGAATTGTATCGCCTTGACCACGCCTTTCACGAAGGGCTCCCTGCTGCCGGCCCGGTGCGTGAGCTCGATGCGCTCGCCGGGGCCCGCGAAAAGCACCGTGTGCTCCCCCGCTATGTCGCCCGCCCTGACGGCGTGTATGCCTATCTCGTCCCCCCTCTCGGACTTCCCATGCCTGCCGAATCTCAGCTTCCTGCCCGTTATATCGGCCAGGATCTCGCCGAGCCTCATGGCGGTGCCGCTAGGGGAATCGAGCTTGCCGCTGTGGTGCGCCTCCACGATCTCGATGTCGTAATCAGGCAGCAACTTCGCCAGCTGCCCGGCGAGCTCGAACACAACGTTCACCCCCGTGGCCATGTTCGGCGAGATCACGGCGCTCGTCCCCTTCTTTTTGACGGCCTCGCGCAGCCTCTCGAGGGAATGCTCCGGTATCGCGGTCGTCCCCACGACGATGTTTATGCCGAGAGATACGGCCCTGAGCATGTTCCTGACAGCCGCTTCGGCGACCGTGAAGTCCACGATGACATCTGGCTTTGCAGACCTGAGCGTCTTCTCGAGCTCGTCGGAACCGGAAACCTGGACGCCGGTCATCTTCATGCCGGTCAGGTCACCCATGTCGCGCCCCAGCTCGGGGCTGTCCGGCCTGTCGACGGCGGCGACGATCCTCATCCCCGGATGCCCGATCACGGAAGCCGATACCAGCCTTCCCATCCTGCCGCAGGCGCCGCACACGCAGACCTTTATAGTCATGGGGATCATCCCTGCCCGTAGAATTCCCTGACGTTCTTGAAGAACCCGTCCCTGTCGAGATGGTCCATGACGGCCTTCAGCCTGGCGGAATTCTCCTTGGTCATCGACCCTAGCGGCGGCCTCAGCGGGCCCGCCGGCAAACCCAGCATGTTCATGGCTTGCTTGATTCCGATCGGATTGGTCTCGAGGAAGACGGCTTCGCACAGGGGGTTTATGATGTTCTGGATCTCCCTGGTGTCATCGGCCTTGCCCTCCGCCCCGAACTTCACCTGCTCTGATATCATATCCGGCAAGATGTTCGCGATGACCGATATGGCGCCCTTGCCTCCCATGCAGCATATGTCGCAGTTGTGGCCGTCGTCCCCCGAAAGGACGACGAAATCGAGCCTGTCGACCTTCCCCAATATCTCCTTCGTCCTCTCCGGCTTCCCGGTGGCCTCCTTGATGCCTATTATGTTGCTGTGCTCCTTGGCCAGCTCGACGACGTCGTCGACGGGCAGCTCGGTGTTCTTGCCGGTCCTGGAAGGCACGAGGTACATGATTATGGGTATGTCGACCTTGCCGGCTATCAGCCCGAAGTAGTTCTGCTTCACCTTGTCGTAGGGCGGCCTGTTGTAATAGGGATAAACCAGCAGGCAGGCGTCCGCGCCTATGTCCATGGCGTGCCTCGTGTAGTGCAGGGCCTCCCTGGTGCAGTTCGACCCGGTGCCCGCGACCACGGGGATCTTCGCCGCGCCGACCGCGATCTCAGCCACCTTCTCATGCTCCTGCTCGCTCAGGGTGGCCGATTCCCCCGTCGTCCCGTTCACGACGACGAAGTCCGCGTGCTTGTTCTGGAACTCGACGTTCTTCCTGAGGCCGTCCCAGTCCACCCCGTAATCGACCTCGTTTATCTTCTTGTCAGTGAAGGGGGTTATCAGCGCCGCGGCCGCTCCCCTGATGCGCATGCAGCATCACCAGTGATAATTCAGAAATAGGCTTTAAATACTTTCGAATCCCGCATACGTCGCCTTCAATATCCCGTGCAATCGCTTAAAAAACTTGCGCCCATTAGGGAATTCATGGATACGCATTATTTCAGGGCGAGAATGCAATATACGGGAAGGGATTCCAGGACGTCTGGTCACAGCCTTTATTTCTGCTGCCCGGATTACGTAGAACATGGCGACCCTCAGGAATACTTCGCCCAGGCATTTGAGAACACCTTGAGTTGCATCCCACGGCGTTCCGATCTCGGCAGATTGATGAGGAAGGTCGGTCGGGGCATGGATCAATGCGGCATAACGTTCCTTGGAGAGGCGACCATGACAGAAGCCTTTGGGGGATCAAAGACCGTGGTCTGGAAGCCGAGAAAAGCGAAGATACCCCAGGGGCTGGGAGCGAGGGAGGTGGTTGCGGGGAAAGACGCGATTCGCAAATACAACGGCATAAAGGGGTCAGAATGGGTCCTGGACTTCGGAGACAGCGGACCCAGTGATGCACGATACACTTACTCCTTCAGGCAAAGGCCACGCCTTTCCAAGCGTTTGCGGGATGCCCTCGCGCTTCCTTTCTAGCCGTCCGGCTGGGTCAGAACCCCCATGCATGGGCTAAGAATGCTATAATAAAAATCAGAATAAAGCATAAATACGGGGCCTTTCTATACAATGTATGACCGGCGGGGAGTACTTCAAGCTGAATCTGGTTTACGTCGGCAAAGGAAGCGATGAGAGCGATGCCCTCAATTATGATTACCTCTTCCATTCCGGTCTGCAGGGCGTTGCGGGCCCCCAGATCGAACGGCTCGACGTCACGGCGGGATGGGTGCTTTCCGAGATTCGGAAACGGAAGACATACCCGAAGATGCTGAAAAAGTTCCAGAAGAAGATGACGAAACAGGGGTTCGCCTTGCTGGGCAAGGTCATAGACGAGGGGAAGACCGGGGATGACAATTTCGTTGGCGTGTGGGCGCCGTACAGAACACCCCTCCCTCCCGGAGTGCAGGTCGTGCAGCAAGACCCTCAGGTCATGATGAGCCCCCGGGAAGATTCGGACGGCGTCCTGGGCGAATACCTCCTTATTTTGCTTGGACAGCGGGCGGTCAACGAAACCTGGATGACCCACGGCTATAGTCACGGCGAGGGCCAGTTCGACATAGGCAGAGGATCTCCCTTGCGCAAGGCCTATCAGCCACAAGACTGTTTATAAGAGCAGGGAACCCCTCCCCCCTTCCCCGTCAGAAGCTCAGGCGCTTCACAGCCTGATCCTGACGGCCTTGCCGTAGGAAAGCTTCTCGGCCTTGTGGGTGGCAACTATGTCCGTCTCGAGGGGCTTGAGCTTCCTTGGCAGGCACAGCTCCTTCATCCCCGATTTCAGGGACAGCCCCTTGTCTTTCTTGGCCTTCCATACCATGCCGTTGAGCTCCATGATATCCTTGGTCCCGAACCCGGGCCTCTTCTTCAGCGTCTTCGCGTCGGGCTTTGGGAAGGGCTGGGAATGGATGTCGGCCCCCCTCAGGTCCATGAAGATCGTGGCCGTTATGAAAGGGACTATCGGGGCCAGCAGCAGCAACAGCTGGTCGAGCACGCTGTTCAGCGTGAACCTTGCCGAGTCCTGCTCTTCCCGCGTGAACCTGCCGTCCTGGTTGTATGCCCTGTTCTTGACGAGCTCCAGGTAATGGGACGCGAAAGCCTCCCAAAGGAAGTTCTTCATCTTCGTCGCCGGATTGTGGAAGTCGTATTTATTGTACCTATCCCTGGCGTATGCGGCTATCTTGCCGATCTCGGCCAGAGCCCACTCGTCCAGCGGGCAGAGCATGCCCGGCTTCCGCTTGGGGGGCGGGAACATGGATATGAACCTCGCTATGTTCCACAGCTTCGTCAGGGTCTTGCCGGCCCCCTCGATCCTGTCGAAGGAGCACCTGAAATCCGTCTTCTCCAGGTTCCCCTCTATGGCCGCCCACAGCCTGAACGGCTCGGCGCCGAACCTGTCGAGCACCTCCTTAGGGTCGATGGCGTTGCCCGTGCGCTTAGACATCTTCTTCCCGCGCTCGTCGACGATGTGGTAGTTTATCCACACGTCCTTGAAGATGCACTTGCCCGTGAGCAGCCAGTCCTTGAGCACGGTGTAATAGAGCCAGGTCCTGACGATTTCCTTGCCCTGGGGCCTCAGGGAGCAGGGCTGGTTCCTGGAGAAGAACCCGAGCGGAGGCCTGCTGTACTTCAGTATGTATAAAGGCGATATGCTGCTGTCGAACCAGGTGTCGAAGACCCTTTCCTCCCCCCTGAATCCGGACGAGCCGCACTTGCTGCATTTCCCCCTGCTCAGTCCGGCGCTGCCAGGCGGCGGGGGCTCTAGCCAGGGCCTGTAGTACTTTCCTTTGGGCGGGACTATCACCTGGCCGCAACCCTTGCAGTACCAGATGGGGACCTCGGTCGCGTAGTACCTTCTCCTGCTGATGGGCCAGTCTATGCTCACGGAATCGATCCAGTCCAGCAGTATCTGCCTCGACTTCGGCGCGAAGAAGTCCATCTTCCTGGCGAGGCGCTTCATGTCCCGCTTGAACTCGACCTGCTTGACGTAGTACTCCTTCATGGAGATGAACTCTATCGCATCCTTGGACCTCTCGCAGACGGGGGTCCTGTGCTCGTGCGTCGGCTCCTTGTCTATGACGAGCCCGAGCTTCTCCAGCTCCTCGAGGTATCTCGCCCTCGCCTCTTCGATCGTCATGCCCTGCAGGAAGCCGGCGTTCTCGTTCATGGTCCCGTCCTTGTTTATGGCTATGACGGGCTCTATGTCCATCTCCCTGAAGAACCTTATGTCCGCGAGGTCCCCGAAGGAGCAGACCATCATTATCCCGGTCCCCCTCTCTATCTCCGCAGAGGGGTGGGCCCTTATCTTCACATGCTTGCCGAATATGGGCGCGATGGCGGTCTTACCCTCGAGGTGCTTGTACCTGTCGTCGTCCGGGTTGTAGATGACCATGCCTATGGTGCATACCAGCTCCGGCCTCGTCGTGGCGATTATTATGTCCTCCCCGGTCTCCTTGACCTTGAACCTTATGTGGTAATAGAATCCGCGCCTGTTCTCGTAATCGATCTCCGCGTCCGCGAGCGTGGTCTGGCAGCCGGGGCAGAAGTTGTTCACCCTCTCGTCCTCGTAGATGATGCCCTTGTTCCACATGTCGATGAAGGTCTCCTGGGTCAGGGCCCTGTAGTCGGGGCTGTCAGTCTCGTACAGGCCGCCGATTCCCGTGCCCTTCTTCCACGAGTTGAAGCTTACCCCCAGCCTGAAGAAGGAGTCGACGCTGGCCATGCTCGCTTCCTTGAGGATGCTCCTGCACAGCTGCATGGCCTTTGCCCTGGTCAGGCTGGTCAGCTTGACGTTGTACTTCTTCTCGGCCGCCATCTCTATCGGAAGGCCGTTCCTGTCGAGGCCGAGCGGGAACAGGACGTTGTGACCGGTCATCCTCCTGAACCTGGCGAACATGTCCATCATCACGTACGTCGTGGCCTGGCCGATGTGGACCGGCGTGTTTACGTAGGGGGGAGGGGTGTCTATCGAATAAACCGGCTTCTTGCTCTTCTGCTCGAACCCGTAAGGCCACCTCGCCTTCCACCTGCGCCTCAGCTTCCCTTCGAACTCGGTGTCCCATCTCTTGCCCTTCAGTCTCGGCTCCGTCATTAAATCAGCCCCCGCGGCGGATAAGCATAATTTGTTTCTTCGCATATAAAAATTATAGCAGCTCGTCCCGTATCACTCTTCTATCTGCCTTTATAAAAATATCTGCCGATATATTAGCATGAACGAAGACGATTCTTTTTATTTTGAACATGATCAATACGTTTATATAGGGCCCGGCAGAAAAATTCCAGACAAGCGCCCGGAAAGGGTCTTCGATGAATGCCACCACGTCGACTTCGGGCCCAGGGGAGCGAACGTATCATACGATGATGGCGGACCATGCGAGTTCTATCCGGAGGGCACCGAGGTTTACAGATATCTGAAGAAGATGTGCTTCCAGCCGGTCGCCTCCCCTGTGAGGGTACCAGAACCTTCTTCTTGGCGATTCACCATTTAGCGGGATCTTGGCTGAAGGCGGCTCCTGAACATCGATTCCCTTTATATTAAAATATATAAATGTTACCATCCAATTATTATAAAGTGATTAAGGTGATGCCGAACCTCTTTGCATGGAAGTATTAGGTAAGATCGGCGTTCATTGCAGTCTTTGTTCTGAATCTTTTTCGGGCAGTTGCAGGATCAGGGGTGACACTCATGGGTGAGCGCCTCTTTCCGGCAAGAAGATACCCGTTGCCCTGCTTGGGCCTGACGGGACATTCTCCGCTCAGGCGGGATACAGCAACGCTGATAGGAGAAGATATGACATCGAACCGATCTGGTGCAGCCGGATAAGCGAATGCTTCAATTGCGTTCTCGATGGCTCGGCGGAGACAGCGATAGTGCCCTTCGTGAACTCGACATCCTCGGCCTATCAGGTCAACGAGACCTTGGCGAGGCTGAGGGATTATGGTTGGGATGGCGATATCAGGGTAAGGGACGAGGAGGTCGTGCCAATCTCGTTGCAGCTTGCCGCCTTGCCAGGTGCCTCCATTGACGGGATAAGATACGTGAGCTCGAAGGACAAAGCGCTGCAGCAGTGCACGCATCTGAGGGAGATCCTCGGGCACGAATACAAGCCGGTGCCAGCTGATTCCACGGCTTCCGCTGCTGCTTCACTGGCGGAAAAGGGAGCGCTGGACTGGGCTGTCGTGGTCCCCAGCAGGGCGGCCGCGCTGTATGGACTCCAAATCCTGGCCTGCGACATCCAGGACAACAAGTCCAACTACACGAGATTCCATGCCGTGGGGCGTCACGATCACGAGAGGACGGGCTCGGACGCAACCAAGGTTATGTTCGAGTACAACGAGGTTGAAAGGGCAGGACTCCTTCATGACACCACCGGCGCTTTGGACGGCGTGAACATGCGGTATCTTCAGTTGCTGGCCATAGACGGCAGCCTGACAAGGCTCACGTTTTTCGTGGATTTAGACGGCCACAGGGAGGACGATGATATAGCATCCATCCTTGCGAGCCTGGAGAAGAAAGATTACATGAAGAGGCTAGCTATACTTGGTTCCTATCCCGTATCCCCCGATATTTGATAATGCGGGCAAAATACACCTGAAACACAGCACTTTTCACCGGCCCCTTTTTATTGATATATCGGATAATATAGTAATGAAGCACAACGTCCAGGTCACGGCCATCCTGGTCATCGCCTTCCTCATCATCCAGTTCTTCGGCCTTTACGCCATAAGCCAGACGACGACGGTCTCCGTCACTCCCGATGGGAACGTGACGGTGGTCTACGAGGACACCGTCGTCGGGGAGAGGCCTGACATACAGGGCTGGGTCTCGCTCGCCTACATCCTGTTCGGCGTCCTCGTGGGGACTGTGCTGATACTCATATTCGTCAAGCTGGGCCAGTTCAAGCTGTGGAAGATGATGTACTTCCTGGCGATCTGGCTCGCTTCATCCATAACGCTGGGAGTCTTCGTCTCGGCCGTAATAGCCTTCCTGCTTGCTTTCGTCCTGGCCGCCGCGGAGCTGTACAGAACGAACCTTATCCTGCACAACCTGACCGAGCTGCTCATATACCCTGGCATAGCAATCCTGTTCGTCCCGCTCCTTGACATCTACTGGGCATCCTTCCTCCTCCTTGCGATATCCGCCTACGACGTGTTCGCGGTCTGGAAGTCGAAGCACATGGTTACCCTCGCCAAGTTCCAGACCAAGAGCAAGGCCTTCGCAGGATTCGTCATCCCGTACGGCTCCAAGGGCAAGGGCATAGGCTCCATCAAGGCCAGGATCCCCGGCGAGATCGGGAAGAAGGACGGAGTCAGGACGGCCATCCTCGGGGGCGGGGACATAGCGTTCCCGCTTATATTCTCGGGAGTGGTCATGCAGGGCCTGATTGAGATCGCCGGCCTGGCCAAGGGCGCCGCTTTGCTGCAGTCGATGGTGGTATCGGTGTTTGCGGCGGTCGCCCTGCTCATCCTCTTCGTCAAGGCGACCAGGGACAAGTTCTACCCGGCCATGCCCTTCATATCCGCGGGCTGCTTCGCCGGGCTCGCTGTCATCTGGTTGGTTAATCTTTCAGTATTCATTTGATATCTTTCAATGGCTTTCTTGATGTAAAACAGCATCATCCCACGGAACATGCCATTTCGATGCAGGAAAAATCAAGACGCGAGCTTCTACCGAATTGATACATCATCAACTTTGTTATAAGCTTCATCGAGCATGCTGGGTGGGATAATAGGCGAGCCAGCTTCCAGGGATGTGCAAATATCATATATCTTGCATTTGGTGGAGCAATCGCCCAAGCTTTCGCAATACCGTTTTATCTTGCTCAGTTTTTCATCGGTCTTGTAGTCAAAGTCTAATAGTCCCATGACGGCACCATTATTAGGGATGTTGGAAATAAGAAATATAAATGTTACCCCGGGATGCGGGAAATCATTTCGGGAACTTGTTGCGGAAGTTGTCCTGGTAGCTGGAGATCTTGTGCGTGTACGACTTGATGAGGTTCTTGTATGTGCTGAGGAGCTGCTTGTCGGTCTCCGATGACGCCGCCCCCTCCATCCCGCTGATCCTCTTGTCGAGCTCCCTGATCCGCAGCTCCGTCAGGGCGATCTCCAGGTCCCTTATCGTATCGGGGATCACGCTCTTCAGTTTCTCGTCGCGCTGCTTCTTCGCGAGCAGGAAGAGGCGGTCGATGGTGTTGTCCGTGCCCCACAGGTAATTGTCGATGATGTCATCGTCGACCAGCTTGAGCCCGCTCTTCTTCCTGAAATCGTGCATGACGGCCTTGCCCTTCCTCAGGTCACCGCTCTGCATCCAGTCGAAGAAGCTGTCCATGAGCTTCCACCTGCTCAGCAGGTACCAGATCGCGCCCATGAACACGGCGAAGAAGTTGACCATGACCATCGACGTGAGCATGGCCTCGAAGTATTCCGCGGCCATGTACCAGAGAAGCACCGAGAGACCCCCCGACCATATGGTCAGGATCGTGTGAGATATGGCGTACCTGAACGTGTTAATGATGAATATCTGCTTCATCCTGGTGAACATGAACCAGCTCACGTACCAGGAGATGGCCGAATGGGCGACGTAGAACGCGATGAATATGTAGGAGTAGATGCCGAAACCCCAGAACATGAAGATGCTGGTGAAGCTGATGATCCCGAGGCAGAAGAAGTAGTAGTGCACGGTCTGGAAGTAGTCGGGAGATATGTACAACCCCATGCTAGATAGTTGGTCCCGCCACTAAATAATATACCGATTCTACTTGCCGAATTCCCCGAAGAAGCGCTTCTCGTACTTCATCCTCTTCTTCCTGTAGCTTTCTATGAGCCTCGCATATGTCTTTATGAGCTCCTGCGCCGAGATGCCCTCCCTGCTGCGCAGTTCATCCATCTTCCCGTTGAGCCTGCCGATCTTTATGTCCCAGATGGCGATCTCGAAGTCGCGCAGGGAAAGGTAAAGCTTCTCCCTGCCCCCGCTGCCCCACGGCCTGCGCAGCCTCTTCATGTCGTGAAGAAGGTAGTCGATCTTCTCATCGCTCCCGTACCTGTAATCAAGTATGTCGTCGTCCGTGACGAGCTTCGCCCCGACCTTCTCCCTCAGCCTCAGTACCATGGCGGACAGCTTGCTGGCCTTGCGCGAGTCGTACCATTCGAACAGCTGCTGCACGAAACCGATCCTTGCCAGCATGAGCCAGAATATGGCGACGAATATCAGGAAGTAGTTTATGATTATGAGGGAAGATGCCATGGCGCTGAACTCGTTCCTGAAAACGTGCCAGAAGACTATCGTGAGGCAGCTCGACCATGCCGTCAGCACGAAGTGGTAAGAGAAGTACTTCATGCTTGTTATCACGTAGATCTCCTTCAGCCTCCTGTGCAGGAACAGCGCAATGTGCCACGATATGCCGGAGTGGATGACGTAGAAGGTAAGGAAGATATATGAGAAGAGCGGCTCGAAGTAGAATATGATGGCCGAAGAGAAGGAGACCACGGCCATGCAGAAGAAATAGTAATGCGCGATCTGCAGCTGGTTGGGGCTAATGAAGACTCCCATGATGATATTATGGCGCCCCTTGATTAAATTAAATAAGCAACCGAATATAATTATATGAGCAAAATCAGCCAGCTCGTGCTGAAATACGCATTGCAGAACGCGGTTTTCTACGGCGGGAAGGCCGACCAGGCCGCGGTTCTCGGGAAGGTCCTGGCCGACGTGCCGGATCTGCGGCAGAAGGTGACGCAAGTTAGGCGGGAGATCGAGGACGCGGTGCGAGAGGTGAACGGCATGAGCCCGGACAGGCAGCGGGACAGGCTCAAGCGGCTGGCCCCCGGGATGCTGTCGAGGCAGGAGAAGAAGCAGCACGAACTGCCGCCGCTTCCTGGCGCCGTGCCCGGGAAGTTCGTAACCAGGTTCGCCCCCTCACCGACGGGCCCTTTGAACCTGGGGCAGCTCCTCAGGGCGGCGATCATCCCATACCTGTATGCCAAGAAGTACGAGGGCCAGTTCATCCTGCGGATCGAGGACACGGACCCGAGTAACATAGAGAAGGAGTTCTACGGCATGATCATGGAGGACCTGCTGAGCACCGGGGTGAGATGGGACAAGCTGGTCAAGGAATCCGATCACATGGACCTCTTCTACCAGCACGCCAGTCGGATAATCTCATCGGGGAAGGCATACGTCTGCACCTGCAAGGCCGAAGATTTCAGGAAGCTCAAGCTGGAAAAGCGAGAATGCGGGTGCAGGGACAGCAGGGGAGGCGCGGCCGGCTGGAAGAGGATGCTGGAGGGGGGATACAGGGAAGGCGAGGCGGTTGTCAGGCTCAAGACGAGCATGCGGGACCTGAACCCGACCCTCAGGGACCCCCCGCTGCTCAGGATATCGGACGCGCGGCACCCCCTGTGCGGCACCAGGTACAGGGTTTGGCCATTGTACAATTTCGCGTGCGCGGTGGAGGATCATCACCTCGGGATAACCCACGTCTTCAGGGGGAAGGAGCATGAGCACAACACGGC
>JAFGSV010000035.1 GCA_016934325.1 Candidatus Aenigmatarchaeota archaeon
AGGCAGTCGGCATCGGCCAGGCAGGACCCGCCCAGGCCGCAGCCGCCGCAAGAGCCGCCGCAATCGACATCGGTCTCGTCGCCGTTCAGCATCCCGTCCGAGCAGTTATGCGTGACATTCAGGTAATAAGTGTTGTCTATGTACGCGATGATGGAATCGCGCAGGTCGGGCACGCAGGCCCCGCATCCGTACCAGAGCCCGATGTGGTTCATCAGCTCCGTGATGTTGACATACCCGTCGCAGTCCCCGTGTTCATCAGCCTCGGTGTTGCATCCATGCGCCGCCGCAAGGCCCGTCGAAAGTACGAATGCCAGCATCACGAGGATTGGGATTAAGTCGGGCCTCATCATAATATTATCGCCACAAGGTAATATGAATATACATATCGGATGATCAGGCGCACGGCTCCCATGAAATTTCAGGCTATCTCTTGACCCCGATCAGCGCCATGAAAAGGGCGAGGAACGGGAAGATCTCGAGCCTGCCGAGGAGCATGTTACACATCAGGAGCAGCTTGGCTGCCCAGGGGAGGGAAGCCATTGGGACCATGGACAGGCCGACCGTGCCCTGGGCACTGGCAGCCTGGAAGAAGGATATCAGCGGCGAATACCCCAGCATGGAGAGCGCGACCGTCGTGATGCCGAGCAGCAGCATGTAAGCTATGACGAAGATGAATATCCTGATCATAGCCGGGGCCCTGAGGAAGCTTTGGCCGATCCTGAAGGGGACGACGGCCTCCTTGGGAAGCAGGGTCTTCTTCCCGAACCAGTAGATCCCCTTGCCGATGGCGAAGACCCTGATGAGCTTCATGCCCCCCGCGGTCGAGCCGGCGAACCCACCGGCGAGCATGAGCAGTGACAGCAGGAATGCGCCCGTCCCGGGGCCGATTTCCGACAAGCTGAAGCCGGTCGTCGTCAGCGCCGAAGCGGCATGGAAGAACGCCTGGTCCAGTCCCCAGCCGATCGCGGCGAGCAACGCGGTGAAGATCAGCATGATGGCCCAGAACAGCCTTGCCTCCTGGTTCTTGAGGTATGATACGAATTTGAGGCTCCAAAGCCTGTCGTGCACTATGAAGCTCGTGGCCCCGAGTATCATGACCAGGCAGGCGACGGCGTTGACCCATGGATTCCCGAATGACCCCAGGGAGCCGCTCCTCGTGCTGAATCCCCCCGTGGAAACCGAGGTGAGCCCGTGGGCCACGGCATCGAAAGCTCCCATGCCAGCCAAATAGAAGAGGGCGAACCCGAGCAAAGTGTATGAGGCATAAATGATGGAGATCCTCTTCATGCTGTTGTAAACGCCCGCCTCTATCCTCTCCTTGCCTTCCGCCCTGTAAAGGAAGTAAGATGCTATGCCGAGAGAGGGCAGCATGAGCATGAAGATCAGCAATATCCCCAGGCCTCCCAGCCACTGGGTCAGGGACCTCCAGAACAGAACAGACCTCGGCAGCATCTCAGGGGCCACGGTCGTCAGTCCGGTGGTCGTGAACCCCGAGACGGATTCGAAAAGCGCGTCGACTGGAGCGAGGTAGGGGAGATAGGGTACCGCGCCGACGGCGCTGACGATGATGAAGCTCAGGCTCGCGAGCAGCATGGCGGAGCCGAAGTCCAGCTCCCCCCTCTTGAAGTGCCTGTCCAGGATGCTGCCGACGGCGAAGGAGGCTATGGCAGCGACCATGAATGGGAAGTATATGCCCTCGCCGAATATTCCGCTGACTATTATTGGGACGAGCAGCAGCATACCTGTAAGCTCCAGCACCACCCCAAGGTAAGATGCGACGTATCCCATTCTCGG
This sequence comes from Candidatus Aenigmatarchaeota archaeon, assembly GCA_016934325.1. GTDB lineage: Archaea > Aenigmatarchaeota > Aenigmatarchaeia > QMZP01 > JAFGSV01 > JAFGSV01. The sequence goes on from JAFGSV010000035.1 coordinate 1,795, forward strand.
CATCGGAAATCAAGCCTCTCATGCCCCGGCGTGCCGGCGGGGGCGTTAAATATAACACGGGCCCTCAAATAACTTATTAGATTCGCAGTTAATAATATCATAGGAGCATGAGTATGCTTAAGGGTTTTCTGCACATCAGCGAGACCATCATCATGATACTTCTGATCTTCGTGATGCTGTTCCAGTTCATGACCATCCCGAAGATCAGGATGGAATGGGAGAGGCCGAAGCTGACGCTCATGTCGCAGGACTTCATACACGCCATGGACATGAGCGGCATCGCCTGGCTCGATGCCAGCGACGTCCAAGCGAGGTTCTCGCAGGCCCTGCCATCCACGATGGGGTACATACTGACGACGACGCAGGAGGTGAGGCCCCTGATGAAGGTGGGCTGCGTATGCAACGACACCGAATTCAGCATTGTTTCGCAGGAGGTGCTTGCGGATTTCGACCTCAACGGACCGAGGAGGAGGTTCTCGCTTGAGCGCATAGACCCGTCCAACCTGCAGTTCTCGACCGATAACGACGTCATCATCTTCTGGGGATACCCGGGGATCGCGGACCTGAGCATTGACGACACGAACATGAGGAGATACCTCTCGCTTGGCAAGGGCATCGTTGAGTTCTCCGACCTCGATGAATCGAAGGCGGGCATGCAGTGGCACCGGGACGTCTTCAACCTGCTCTGGGTGGACCCGTCCGAATCGTTCTACGTGAGTTCCCCGAACGCGAGGCTCACGTCCATCAATGCACCGAACATGGGATACAAGGTGCACAAGCTCTTCTATCACACCCCCTTCGAGCTGGTCCCCGAACCGTCCATGGCCGGTCACTTCAGGTTCAACAGGGGGAGTGGCTTCATAGCCTTGGACACGTCTCCCAACTCGAACAACGGGGACCTGCTTGACTATGACCCGGGCAATGCGGACGCGTTCACCGTGCCAGAATGGGTGGATGGAAAGTTCGGGCACGCATTGCTTTTCGACGGGGTTGACGATTATGTCCAGATCCCATCCGGCCCGGGCCTCCAGTTCAGCGACGAGATGACGGTCGAGGCCTGGGTCTACAGCCATGACGCCCTGGGTGACACCGAGAGGATGGAGTTCGTCGGAAGGATGTCCTCCTTCTCGCTGAGGAACGACGAGAGGGATTATCCCGAAATCGGGGCACCTGGCCCCATATTCGAAGCGAGCCTGAGCGACGGGAATTTCCACGGCGTGGGCTATCTTGGCAGCCCTCCCCCGGCGGCAAACGGGTGGCATCACTATGTCGGGGTCTTCGATTCCGCCGCGAGGGGGCTCGAGCTGTGGGTGGACGGCGTGCTAATCATCCAGAACACCAGCTTTGCTGGGCTCAACATCGACGACAACGCGAATCCCATAACCATCGGAGGCCACGTATCCGGCGTTAATTTCTTCGACGGCATGATTGAGGAGGTGATACTGTACGACCGGGCCCTGAGCCCGGGAGAGATCCAGCTGCACTACAACAGGAGCATGAACAGGCCGACGACCTTCGTCAACTTCGTCACCGAGAGCGTGTACCCGATCGACAACGTGAGCGACAAGATAATCCTTGAGCTGGACAGCAAGTATGTAGGGGGCGCGTTCGCGGGAAGGAGCGTGCCTTTGGCCACGATAAGCTGGGGCATCGAGGGCAACGGGAGGACGGCATGGATGTCGGGAGGCAAGCCCACTGTTGCCAGGAAGCAGCTGCTCAAGTCGCTCATAATGTGGGCCGCGAACGAGAACGAATACAAGATCTCTACCGAGGGCGACCTGAAGGAGAGCGTGAAGGCGAGCCTCGTGAAGGTCCTCAACACGGACATGCCCGAGATAATAATGGTGGAGCTCACGCTGGGTTTCTTCTTCTGACCGCCATCCGGGTTTCCGGCACGGGACTTCTGCGGGCAAAGCCCGGCGTCCCATTTCCCAAACCTTAAAAATCAGCTTGATGCATATATGGTTATGGAAGAGGAAATTGTGAGGGTGAGGATGCCGAGGGGCAGCGAGATGATAGGAACCGTGCTGGAGATGCTCGGCGCGAGCAGGTTCAGGGTGGACTGCAGCGACGGCAAGGAGAGGATCTGCCGGGTCCCCGGCAAGTACAAGAGAAGGGTCTGGGTGAGGGTCGGCAACATAGTGCTGCTCAGGCCATGGAGCGTTCAGGGGGACGAGAGGGGCGACATCATATGGAGATACACCCCGTCGCAGGCCAACTGGCTGGTGAAGAGGGGACTCCTCAAGCAATCTTAGCGCAGGTCAAATTCTCATGATAGAGATCGTAAGGATACCGGAGGAGAGGAAACCCGTTCTGATAGGCAAGGACGGGCGCGTCAAGCAGTGGATAGAGAAGGGCACCGGTGCCAGCATAGAGGTTTCGGACGCCGTCGAGATAAGCGGGGACGACCCCCTGGGCGTGCTGAAGGCCAAGGAGATCGTCACGGCGATCGGCAGGGGATTCTCCCCCAAGACCTGCAGGCGGCTGCTCGACGAAGGCTGCGAGCTGCGCGTCATATCCCTCGAGGGAGAGACCGAGAAGAAGAGGCGGCGCCTGTTTGGAAGGGTGATAGGCCGGGCGGGCAGGAGCAGGGAGAAGATAGAATCCGACACAGGGACCAGGATATGCGTGTTCGGCAAGACGCTCTCCCTGATAGGGAAGCCCGAAGAGACAGGCCCCGCGGAGGACGCTGTGGAGGAGCTGCTGGCGGGCAAGAAGCACTCGTGGGCGTACAGGAAGATGCGGATGAAGAAGTCCGGGGAGCTCGAAAAGGCTATCGCGAAATGAGCAATGGATTATATCTGTCGCTATCCACCAAATAATTAAATACAGGGACAGCGATACTATATATCTGGCTATGCGGCAACCATGCTGCGACGGTCATGAAATTTGGGAAGGGGATTCCAATCACGGCGACGGCAGAGGAGATGGCAAGCAGGCAGCGGGCGATTTCGGTCTCTGAGTTCTTCGAGAAGAACAGGCACCTGCTCGGCTACGACAACAAGGCGAAGGCCATGCTCATGATAGTGAAGGAGGGCGTGGACAACAGCCTCGACGCATGCGAGGAGGCGAGGATACTCCCCGAGATCTACGTAGGAATAAAGGAGATGGGGCCCGACAAGCACGAGATAGTCATCAGGGACAACGGCCCCGGCATCGTCAAGGAGCAGATCCCCAAGATCTTCGGAAGGCTGCTGTACGGCAGCAAGTTCCACAGGCTCAAGCAATCGCGGGGGCAACAGGGATTGGGGGTCAGCTGCGCCGTGCTGTATTCACAGCTCACGACCGGGACGCCCGCGACAATCATATCGAGCACCGGCGACGGCAGGACCCACAGGTACCAGCTGAAGATAGACGTCGCGAGGAACAGGCCCGACGTAATCGAGACGAGCGCCGAGGAGGGCGAGATCTGGCACGGCGTCGAGCAGAGGTTCGTTGCCGAGAGCACCTACAGGGAGAACAAGCAGTCGGTGCTGGAGTACATCAGGCAGACGGCCATATCCAACCCCTACTGCAACATAATATTGGATTGCCCGACGGGCCACAAGGAGTTCAAGAGGGGCGTCGGCCAGCTCCCTGCGGAGCCCCAGGAGATAATGCCCCATCTTTACGGCGTGGAGCTCGGGGTGCTGTGCAGGATGCTCGCTGCAACCAAGGCCAGGACCATCTTGTCATTCCTGACGAGCGAGTTCAGCAGGCTTGGGAAGACGAGCGCGACCGAGATCCTGCTGAAGGCTGGCATAACGAAGAACAATAACACTCTGAAGCCCATCCCCGACACCAAGCTCAAGCCGAGCAGGGTCTCCGATGAGCAGGCGCGGGCCATAATCGAGGCCGTCAAGCAGGTGAAGCTCGTGAGGCCGCCCCTGGACTGCCTTTCACCACTCGGGACGGACCTGATCAAGTCGGGGCTCGTCAAGGAGCTGAACCCCGAGTTCGTCACGGCGGTCACCAGGCCCCCCGAGGTGTACAGGGGCTGGCCCTTCCAGATCGAGGCGGGGCTGGCTTTCGGCGGCTCCATACAGTCCTTCAGCCTGATGAGGTTCGCGAACAGAGTGCCGCTCCTTTACCAGGGGGGGATATGCGCGATGACGAAGTCTGTCCAGGAGACCGACTGGAGGAGATACGGGATCCAGTCCAACAAGGGCATAGAAGAGCCCCTGTCGATATTCGTCCACATGTGCAGCGTCTGGGTCCCCTTCACGAGCGAGTCCAAGGAGTCCATAGCGAACTACGACATCATCGTCAGGGAGATAAAGCTGGCGCTGCAGGAGTGCGCCCGGCACCTTTCGTTATGGCTGTCGGGCAAGAGGAAGCACGCGATGCTGACGAAGAAGAAGTCGACGTTCGAGAAGTACGCGGACGAGACCGCGGGGGCCCTGTCGGCCATGGCGGGGATGCCAAAGGACGCAATAGTCCAGAAGATACTTGACATAATCAAGAGGAAATGGGAGGATATGCATGGAGAGCAAGTCGAGGGAGAGGATACGGAGCCTGGCCCTGGAAGTGATCAGGCAGCTGGACCGGAAGGAGAGCCCGAGCATAACGCTTCCGGTTAGGAGCCTTTCGAACATATACTTCGATCCCGAGCACAGGCTGATCAAGATAGGCGACAAGACCAGCAACAGGTATTACATGAACGTCGCCCACACCAAGAAGTTCATGCAGACCATGCTGGTCGCGTCGGAGTGCAAGAAGATCATCGACCAGGGGGTCACCACGAGCATCAGGGACCTCTACTACGCACTCAAGCACACCATAGAGGACACCAGGGAGAACACCTTCGACAGCCAGTCCGACAGCGACCCCATCCTCGAGGACCTCGAGTCAGCCCTGAACCTGCTCCGGGAGGAGCTCCATCTCAAGGCGGACAGGAAGGGGTACATGGCGGGAGCGATCAAGCTCGAGGACTCGGGCGACACCATCAACTGCGCCAGGATGGGATCCAGCGGATGGGCGATACCGAGCGACGTGGAGCCGGACAGGATCAAGTTCGCCGAGAACAGCGCCGAGTTCGCGCTGGTCATAGAGAAGGACGCCGTCTGGCAGAGGCTGAACGAGGACAGGTTCTGGAAGAATCACAGGTGCCTGATCATCACCGGAAAGGGCCAGCCGGCCAGGGGATGCAGGAGGCTGGTGAACAGGCTGCACACGGAGCTGAAGATGCCCGTGTACGTGCTCACCGACGCGGACCCGTGGGGGTACTACATCTACTCGGTCATAAAGCAGGGCTCCATAAACCTCTCGTTCCTGTCGGACAGGCTCGGCACGCCCGACGCCAAGTTCATTGGGCTCACGAGCAAGGACGTGACCGACTACCACATCCCCATGAACGTGACGATAAAGCTCAACAAAGGCGACCAGAAGAGGATAAAGGAGATGATTAATTACATCTGGTTCAAGCCCAAGCCCTGGCAGCAGGAGCTGAAGAGGATGCACAAGGCCGGCTACAAGCTGGAGCTCGAGGCCTTGTCAGCGAAAGGCATAAGGTTCATAAGCGAGAAGTACCTCCCCCAGAAGATCAGGACCAGCGATTTCCTGCCATGAGCACCAAAAGAATTAAAAATCGAATTTAATATTCTTTATGGTAAATGGCGTCATCCATGCCATGCGCGGATATAATAATAAAAACAGCGGGCATGTCTATGTGGCCTGTGAATACTTGTTGCTCTTGCGTTCGGCATCCCTCGATAGAATAGGCAAGCGGATAATCTCCCATGAATCCATAGAACCGGACATACAAGCATATCGGTCATTACTGGCAGAATATTCGCTATTCGGGCTTTTCGACGATTTGGGAAGGCGGCATGATTGGGAGGTCAGCTACCCGATAGATTGCAAATGGGAAAGCAGAAATGGTGCTATCACACCCTTGAACATCGGCAGGAGGTTGGACATAGAATACGTATCAAAGAAAAGAAGATGCCAAACGGAAATCGACGGGCTGCTGTCGATAAGGTTCGATGATCGGGAAGCTTGGGCGGTGCTGGAAGCCAAATCCGGCGTGCAACGCCCCACTCTCAGGGAGATTAATAAGCATGTAACTGCGGTTCGAACCGCCACAGGGAAGAATCCTCATTACATACTGGGGGTCCCGCATGATAACCTGATGATGGGCCAGGCGGATTACCACAGAAACGCGAGAGATGCGGTGATATCAAACGGCGGAATCATCGTCACTTTCGATGAGAGCGCCGAAGATTTCGAGAACAAAGCCAAATCCATGTTTGATGAAGCAGCGGGAGCCGTTAGAAATAAGAGAAGGCAAAAAGCTGGGGTAGCATAGCCTGTCCATATCATCCCGCAGCAGGGATTTGCCCCGCTTTCTTCATGAAACGATCTTCATGCAGATTTATATTGAAATTCCAGAATATCATCATGGGCGCCAGGTCGATGATCCTCTGCATCCTGCTCATATCCGCACTCATCCCCGCCCCGGCGGCGGCGCAGGGATGCCTGACGGGGGCAGACGAAAAGGGCAACTGCGACGGCATCGTGGATATCAGTGAGCTGAGGGGCCACATTAATGAATGGTACGTATGTTCCGCTTGCATACCAGACCTCTTCAACGCCATACAGGCTTATTACGGCATCCCCCTCTGCGACCCTGAAGGGATCGAAGTCTGCAACGGCTTTGATGACAACTGCAACGGCCAGACGGACGAGGGATTCGATGATGATGACTGCCCCGATAAATGCGGTTTTAACTGGACCGGCAATGGAGGGAACCTGAGCTGCTGCGGGGATGACGCGGGGGAAGCCAGCCCTTTCGAGCCGGTCGAGGTGACGGTTGACGGGAACGACAACGACTGTGACGGGGAGGTTGATGAGGTGGAAATTTTAGAAAATGCAATTTATGTTGACAATCAATTAACAGCAGATTGTGTTGGGACATATTCAATTGCAAGCAGGGATTGTTCCGGAAGTGATGGAGATGCTTATGATACTCCTCAGGAAGCTGCTGATGTAACTGCTCCCGGAGATACTGTTTATTTCAGGAATGGAACATATTATGAACGGACAACTACACAATCAAAAAAACCGGTTCTGCATATTCTTACAAGCGGGACAGAGGCCAACCCGATTACATACAAGAACTACAATAATGAAGAGGCTATTATACAAGCCTGGGACCCTTATAGTGGCAGTGCCGGTATAAGGAAGTATCATGCAGTGAGACTTGGCGTAAGTCCCAGCTCCAATGAGAATGTTGATGTTTCAGGGCAAGGTGTTAAGAATATTATAATTGATGGGCTGATTGTCGAAGGCGGGTCTTACTATGGTATGCTTATATGTGGAGAAGCAAATAGACTTGCTGATGCGAGCAGCCCGACAGAAAATGTGATTATACGGAATGTGATTGCCCGCTGGAATTCCGGGTCGCGCGGGGGTGGGATACATACAATGGGAACAGTTATCAACCTCACTATTGAATATTGCGAAGCGTATGAAAATGAAGGCTCTGGCATTTCGCTTGGAAGATTGAGTAAGACCTGGCATGTTAGTGAACCGGATAATCGACAGAGTGCTGCACGGTATTCTACAATAAGGAATTGCTTAACATATAAGAATAATGATCCGGCAGACCCAGGAGACACAGATGGCATGGGCGGTAGTAATATGTATCGCTGCACTTTTGAAAATAATGTTGTTTTTAACAATAGTGATGATGGAATGGATGTATATGCTTCTGTTGAAGTGTTAGTGCAGAACAATATTGTTTTTTATCATAATTATACAGGCGGGAACAATGCAGGTATAAAATATTCTGCTGGCGGCGGCGGAGGCCATACTCTCAGAGGAAATGTCGTGTTTAACAATGTTGGATGGACTTTTGAAGGTTCTGGCCCGAGCAATCCACAGCGCGTATATCGTCCGAGCAGGCTTTACAACAATATGGCTTACAAAGGTAGTACTCTGTATTTATTTGGATTAGGCAGCCAGTATGATTTAACTTATCCGGGCTTTGAAAAAGTTTATTTGCGAAATAATATTGCTTTAGGCGGTACAAGCCACGATTTCTATCAGGCATACGCTTCTTGGACTGACAGTGATTACAACTTTATTGGGAATGCAGACGATTATAACGGGCAACAGGGCAGGGGTTCGGACAATCATTCTTTGACAGGAGACCCGGGATTTGCAAATGAAAATGTTGTTATTGACACTAATTTCGGAGCTGGCTGGACAATTGAGCAAAAATTGGATCATATCAGAAGCCAGGTAAGCAGCTCTTTCAATCTTGCGTCCGGAAGCCAGTTAATTGACAAGGGGACAATTATCGCTGGTTATCACTGCCCAACTGCTGGAGAATATCCTGAAGATTGCAGGGAATGGTACGGAAGCGCTCCTGATATCGGGGTTTATCAGCAATAATTATCAAAAAACCCGGCAAATGCATTGAAGGGGTTTGTAAGTTAGTTAGCCACCAAATATTAAGCAAAATGGTTCTAAATTATGAATTCATGCAGCACACAGCATAAGCCGTGACGCCGCCTGCTCCCGTAGAACACGCACAATACCAGCCATTGCCGGAACGACGGGTAATGTGCACGAGAGTGTTGCAATCGCATCCGCCGCCCGTGACTACCCTCGAGCTTGCACAGCTCACGCTTGCAGTGCTGCCAGAACTTGTAGATGTGGAAACAACGCAATCCAGAGTCCCCTTGTTATCATTCTGGCAGGACCAAACGCTTCCAACGCGTTTCAGGACCTGTCCGCTTGAGCAGGCGGGAAGGTTAATCTCATCCTGGTCATGGCCGTGAACAAGGTAGTTCTCCCCTATCGCCATGACATAGCTTGCCCCAATCAAGAAAATCAATACGGCTAGGAAAAGCCACAGATATCTGTCCTCAATCTCTATTTTCATCCAAAATCTTCCCTTCTATCCCATCTCATCTCTATTCTATCTTATATATATCAATTATGAAATCCTCGCTTAAATATTTGATCGATTAAGATCTCAGGATACCATGCAGGGCGGTTTCTTTAATAACATTCATTACCCAAAGGCCAAATATATTGTTCACATTGTTGGGTACGGAATGCGAGAATTGGAAATGAGAGCTCAGATATGGAACCATCGAGACGACAAACAAATTAAAAATTTCATCACCAAAAATATTAATGGCATATTCTTCATGCAGACGCAGATTCAGGATCCGCGCAGACCAAGGCCTTGTCAACGCCTATCATGCTATTTGCAGACAATACGATGTCCCGCTCGATACGATTGCGGCAAGTATATCCGGATCCAATATTGAGGAACCGAGCGTGGATTTCTACAGGGCGCTGCTCGCCGAGGAATGGCTGAATAACATGTTCTCTTCTTTGGACGGTTCCGGATGGAGAGTGAATCGCCCATTTGATGAGGGATATGCCGATGAACGTGGGACCGTGGAGCCGATAGGGATTGGAAATCGGCTGCTGGTTAGGAACAATGACGGCAAGCCGGAGACAGAGATTGACGGCTTCATACTGCTTGACGGCAGGCACTCTGCCATCCTCGAGGCCAAATCCGGGGTGAATTCCTATCGATGGGGGGATGTCATTAGAAAGATGAAGAAGATTTATGAAGTGACCGGGGCAAGGCCCGGATTCGTCTTGGCGGTCCCCTCGGATCACCTGCTGTTGTCCAACGGGTGGGAAGACGAAAGAAACGGCTTCATCTGGAGGGGCGGCATGCTGATTGTATTCGATGCGGAATCATCCGATTTCAGGGACAAGGCGGAATCATTATACTTGAACGCTAAACAATCATGACTGATGCATTTATTAAAACATATCATAACAATATTCTTACGAGCAAGCCTCGGTAGCTCAGTAGGTAGAGCGCTCGGCTGTTAACCGAAAGGTCGAAGGTTCGAGTCCTTCCCGGGGCGCTTCACTTTTTAACACATAATCCATCTTTCAATTATGGACTGGCGAGCATTCTTTTTGCCGAACCCGAAAAAAGCCGCCTATGCAATCATTATCTTCGCAGTTCTTTCATTCATCCCGGTTGTTCCATCCTGGTGCACATTTTATTGTGCGGGATGCGAGGGAATCGAATTCAGGCCCCTCATCGCCGCCTGCGAGTTCGTACCAGCCACTTATCTGGTAATTCTTATCGAAATGATAGCATCATATTCGATTTCCTGCCGGGTCTCTAGTCTTCCTCGCCGTGCAGGATGATGAAGGTCTCCGCCTTTCCCACACCCCTGATGCCGTCCACCTTCACCAGGAAATCGTTGAGCTTCTCCGTGTCCTCGACGCTTACCCTCATGATGAGGTCGTGCTCGCCCGTGACACAGTACGCCTCGTGCACCTCGCTGAACCGCTCGACCGCCTTCAGTATCTCCTCGGCCCTTTTTGCCTGGTTTCCCGCCGCCACGTCCACTATGACGAAGGCGGGAATGGCCTTGCCCAGCTTCTTGTAGTCGAGTATGGCGGTGTACCCCTTGATGATCCCCAGCTTCTCCATCTTCTTGATCCGGTTATGGACAGTCGTGACGGGTATCAGGGTCTTCTTGCTGATGTGGTGGGTGGTCCACTTCGCATGGTTCTTAACGACTTCGAGTATTTCAAGGTCTTTCTTATCTAGCATAATGAAAAATTATTCCAAATCTTTATATTAATTGCACCAGAAACGAAAAAAAATTCCACTATTCTGTCAAAGCGGAAGGAATTTCGGGTTTTTTTCCCGAATTCCTCATCTGGGAACGCTGTTTTTGGAACGTTTTTTTGGTTTATTGTAGGCACCCGGATATAGTTTTTAGGATAAGTTGGAATTGTGGGAATACATATGCGAACCGGAACCATAAACGATAGCAAGAGGTGATTGAGACATGAACGGCATTCCCGTGTGCAAGCTCTGCCTGGAGCCCATATCGAACTTCATCTGCCCGGACTGCCTGTACAAATCGGTCCAGCAATGGATCTGGCGCAGCGAGCCCAGCCTGATAAGGAGGTTCAGGGACTTCCACGTCAGGTTCATAGAGACCCTCGTGTCGCAGAAAACCTCGATCTGCGTTGCCTGCAAGCAAGAGTACTACCACATGATATGCCCTTACGACTACCTGAAGGAGGTCTACGCGTGGCTGGAGGATTCCCTGCCGGCCGATAAGCTCAGGGAGTTCCTGCGGATATTCAGCATGGGATTCAAGAAGACGGAGATTAACCTGGAGAGCCGATTCTTCTACAGGAACCACGGACCGGCCATCCAGACGTGGGAGAAGGGAGACACGGGCATCTGCGAGCTGTGCGAGAACTACTCGGACGACCTCAAGCGGGACTCGTCTAACCGTTATGTGTGCGAGCAGTGCAGGTGAGGGTCGGATTCCCGACAATTTCTCATTTTTTAATATTATTTTAACTACCAAGCGATAGTTAAATATATAAAGCTATCTTTCGAATACAAATACATGAGCAACGGAAGAATGAGCATCAGGAGCATTTATACGGATATCCTTAGAGGAGAACCTATCGATGAGAGTCAAGAGCAATTCATTGTTGATGCTGTCGATCCTGATAATATGGGTAGAATAGCATGGGAACTTGTTGCTTTGGGTTCCGGGGGCTGGGAGGTACTCAAGCGAATTGCCCTGAACACACCTATTGATGAAGTCAGAGATTATGTCTCGGATGTACTCTCTGAAAAACAGGCCGATAAACCTTCAATACAAATCAAGAACACAAGAACATTCCCAGCAATGCGGCTTATATATGACAAGGCAGGAATGTTAGGCAGTAATTTTTACAACGCGAAACAACGCATTTGCATGGGAGCCAAACCCGAAACGGTATTAGCAAAGGCTTACGCTTAAAAAGCACCCTCACCCTTCTGCATACGGACGTTCGGTTGCGTTGCTTCATCCCCGATTCGTTTTAAAACCTTTTATATCAATAATCATCTTATTATTTACCGTAAATCGGGGGGCGGTAGCTCAGTTCGGGAGAGCACTCGACTGAAGATCGAGTTGTCGGGGGTTCAAATCCCTCCCGCCCCATGCGTATTTATTTGATACAATTGGGTGGTGGATGATTTGCCCCGGAAGGATGCCAAGGAAGCGAATAAGGCAGGGGGAAAGGCCAGCCCCAAGAAGGACATGAAAGGGAATACAGTCGTCAGAAAGGAGAAGATTCCCGTGGCCAGGCTGCTGGTCAACAGGGCCGTCATCGATAAGGAATACGGCGAGCTGGCTGATAAGGCCTTCGGCAAGATCGTCGAGAACGGGCTGGAGATCTCCTTCGTCGAGACGCTTTACCTGCTGCACAAGGGAAGGATAGAGCTTAAGAAGGACGGGCAGAAGATCACCGCGAGGAAGCTCATGCCGGCGGCCATCAGGCTCGACAGGAGGATTCACGAGAAGTACGTGGTGTACGAGGACCTGAGGGAGAGGGGCCTCGTCGTCAAGACGGGCTTCAAGTTCGGCTGCGATTTCAGGGTCTACAAGAGGGGCGTCCAGATGAGGAAGGGACCGAAGAGCCCCGGGGAGCACACCAAGTGGATCGTGTACGTCGTCCCGGAGGATTACACCTGCGCATTCCAGGAATTGAGCAGGGCGGTCAGGCTCGCCCACTCGATCAGGGCCAGGATGCTGTGGGCGATAGTGGACAACGAGAACAACGTTACTTACTATGAGGTTTTAAGGTTGAAGCCTTAATATATAGATTGGACCAAGGTGGTGTCATGGGAAGGATCAAGAGCGTGGCGATCAAGAATCTGGCCAGGGAAATGATCGGGGAGCACGGCAGCCGCTTCGGCACGGATTTCGATAAGAACAAGAAGGTCGTTGACGAGATAAGGAAGATAGACAGCAAGTACATAAGGAACGTCGTGGCCGGATACATAACGAAGGAGATGGAGAGAGCCAAGCGTCAGGCTGCCTAGATTGACACTTTAAAAGTTTTAGGGTTTTTACATGCGGGATGATGACATTTTTGGCGGAGTCATCGTGTCGATTTCCGGGATCCATGAAGAGGACGGGTTCGTCAGGGACAACGTCCAGGGAGAGATATCCAAAGCCCTCGGCAAGCTGTCGAGGGTCATGGAGGTCACCGATTTCTCCATGCACGTCAGGAAGTACCACGAGGAGGGTAACAGGGCCAAGTACTCGGTCCATGGCAAGATCATCACCGCAGAAAGCGAGTTCTACGCCGAAGACTTCGCATGGGAGCTGGAGAAGGCCGTCAAAGGCTTGCTTGACAAGCTTGAGAAGGAAATGTTGAGGCACGCTGAGAAGGCGAAGGACCACGGAAGGGCTCACTGAACATCAGACAATGATTCCGGGGAGCAGCCTGGTGAGGTTATGGTTCCCATTGTCCGTTCCGTAGCTTCTTATTGGTTCCCCCACCAGGGAATAGCAATAGATATTGCATATCCCTTCCCCGTGCTGGAGGATGTACCCGGCACTAGGCCTTATTTCCAAAGCCTTCCTGCTGGGCCAGGAACGGCACTCGATGAAGGAGGCCCGATTGACGGGGAAATCATTAGATGGGTTCATCCTAGGCATCTCGCAGATGAACGGCACACCAGCATCCTTGAAATCCAAGGCTTCATCTGTCCAGAAGAGATATAGCTTGTTAGATGAAACCAAACTGAAACAGCTCCGTATTTCATCGAAGAAATCATCCCTGGGGTTTCCCCCGGCCAAATCAAGGACTTTCTCGGTTTCCTTAGTAACATAACCGACGACCGCACCATCATCGGTATGGAGCCCGAGACCCATTCTTACGCCACGATTCGCTGATAAGAGATACGCCCCGCCTTCTGGATTAACCAGATCCTTGGCGGGAATCCTGCAATCTTCGAGATCCCCGTAAAGGAATCTAACCTGGTTGAGAGCCATTCCTGGGTGAACGCGAACGTTGAAAGAATCCGTAGTAATCTCAGCCCAGAGTTTTCCGTCATATCCAAGTGGGATGGGTTTCCCGTTTGCTGTCACAAGCTTGGCTTCGACATCGACCTTCGCAAATGTGCTCCTGGTGTCAGGGTAGACTGTATAACCTTCTGGCAGTCTCAGCCCTTCATTGAGTTGGACGACTTCCCTATCGCCCCTGTTCAGGACGAAGGATTGGCTTTTATCGCCAATCGTGGGTTGAAGAGTCGAACACTGGATGTCATTCTCCCTGTCAATGCCATTCCGAGAATCTGAAAATATCATGCCAACGTCTATCATTTGCTCTATCATGTGGTCTGGGAGGAACCCGTGCTTTGTCAGATCCATTTTTATCCTTCATTAATTTCTTACAACTTTTTTATACTTATCGTAGACCACAAACGGCGCGATATGCTTTATTATTAAGTTGATCTTCTTTCTCCACGGATAAGAAATGCTTTGGAGGGTATCGGTTCATCATGACAGAGAGCATCATTTCAGAAGCTTCCCGGCCTTCTCGAACTTCACACGGCCGCTGATGATGTCCCCAATGACATTGACGATGTCCTTGATCCTGACCCTTATCTGCTTCTGGTCATCGCGCTTGCGGATCGTGACAGAATTGTCCTTCTTCGAGTCGTAATCGTAGGTGATGCAGAAGGGGGTCCCAGCCTCGTCCTGCCTGTAGTAAAGCCTGCCTATGAAGCCCTCGTCGTACAGGGCGTAGAAGCCCGCGTCAAGCAGCGTCTTCTGTATCTCCCTGGCTTTCTTCGGGAGGCCGTCCTTCTTGACCAGCGGGAACACGGCGACCTGGTACGGGGATACGGTCGGGGGGAAGGAGAAATAGGTCCTGTCCCCGTCATGCCTGAGGCACGATTCGATGACGGAGTATACCGGTCTGTCGATGCCGTAGGCTATCTCGACGACGTGAGGGACGAAACGCCTACCTTCAATGTTCACCTCCATGCTCTGCTTGCTGAACTCCTGATGCCTCTTGAGGTCGTAATCGGTCCTGTCGGCTATACCGACAAGCTCTATTTTCCCGTATGAGTCGGACATGTATTCTACGTCCCAGGTGTCGGATGAATAGAAGCTCCTCTCGTCGTCCTTGTGCTGCCTGCACCTCAGCCTGCTGCCGTCTATGCCCATGTCCTCGAACAGTTTGACCGAAACGGCGAGGAAATAGGCGATCCACTCGCTCGTGAGCTTCTTCCTGACCAAACCGCTAGCCTCCAATGCATTACCAGGCTTGTTCCGAACCTGGTCGTGCTTGGTCAGGACAGACAACCGCTTCCTTTTGACGAGGTCAAATTTTGAATGCTTTCTCTTGTTTTCGGGGTCAAGGAAGAACTGTGCCTCGGCCTGTGAGAACTCCCTGAGCCTGACCAGGCCCTGCCTGGGCGATATCTCGTTTCTGAAGGACTTCCCGAACTGTATGACGCCAAGCGGAAGCTTCTTCCTCCCAAGCTCGAAGAGCCTCCTGAACGGCATGTATGTCGTCTGGGCCGTCTCAGGCCTGAGGTCCGCCGCTATCTTGTTCTTGCCGGGGCCTATGAAGGTCTTGAACATGAGGTTGTAGTCGTAGACGTTCTCCAGGGGGCCGCCGCACCTGGGGCATCTCACGTCGTTCTTCTTGATGAGGCCCTTTATCATGGTGAGGCTCATGCCCTCCGTGGATTTCTTCGTCTTCTCCTCGAGCAGGTGGTCGGCCCTGTAGGGCTCGCCGCATTTGCCGCACTCTATCGTCATGTCGGTGAAGGACTCCACGTGCCCGCTGGCCACCCACGGGTCCTCCGGCGACAGGAGGGGCGCTTCGATGAGCAGGCACCCCTCGTTGTTGACGTAGTGGTTCCTGATCATCTGCTCGATCCTGAGCTTGAGCAGGGCGCCGAGAGGGCCGTATGTGTAGAATCCGCCCACGCTGCCGTATATCTCGAAGGAAGGCCAGAAGAATCCCCTCCTCTTGGCGATATCCAGGACGTTATCATCTTTCATAATTAAACATATTTACCGGTTTATTTATTCTTTCCCGGATTGAAGAAAGTGATGCCGCTCAGGTTCAGCGTCTGGTTCACGGCATCCTGCAGCTCCTCGAGGTCCTCGTAGCGGTACTCGCTAAGGTTCATCAGGCTGTGCGTCAGGTCGGGCAGCTCCTCGTATATGTTCTCCTTGTACTGGTCTATCCTTCCGGTTATGTTGCTGTTGAAAGAGGCGAACGCCGGTATGCTGAGCATCAGGAACGCTATCACGATCATGGGCAGCACGGCGAACTCAACAAGGAGCCAGTTCATGAACTTCAGCCTCTTCCCGACGCTGAACCTGGCAAGAGCGAGGGACATGACGAGCAGCAGTATCATGGGCAGCGCGTAGCCGTACAGCACTATGGAAACGATGTAGCAGAAGGCGGTCGCGGCGCCCAGCGGGATTATCACCGACTTGTTCGAGATGATTTTATTCCCCCTGAACCTGAACTTGTAGACGAGGTATATCGCCGAGTAGATCAGCGAGAACGTGAGGATCAGCCAAATGGGAAAGGCCGCGAGGTTGGAAGTGAGCGCGAACCAGCCGCTGGAATACTTCAGGAACTCGATGGCGGTGAGGTTGACGGCGGCCGCCGGCATCCTCTTCTTCAGCCTGATGTAGGGCGACGAGTGCAGTATGTTGAGGAAAATCAGCAGCCCAAGGAGCAGGATGAACCACCCGTTCGTGAAGCCCGACAGTAAAAAGCCGGACGCCAGGAAGGCGAGCCCGACTATGCCGGCCGCTCTCTTGCTGAGCCTTCCATTGGCCACGAGCTTCCAGCCCCTCTTGTCGGAGTCGCTCCTGTCCTCCTCGCTGTCCGTTATGTCGTTGAAGAAGTACACCGACGAGTAGGCCAGCAGGAAGGACGCGAGGGCGATGGACGCTGCCCAGAAGTCAACGCTGCCGAACACCAGCCAGAATATCACGACGCCGAGGGAGAACTGGACCACATTCTTCGGCAGGCTGACGGTGACGCTGTTGTACAGCAGGCTCTTTATCTCCATAATAGAATATTCACCCGATTTACCCTATATATGTGATTTTTGCGATTTTGCGTTATTTTCGCGTTTTACTTCTCAATTAATGGCCAATCAGATATTTATTCGTTTCCCAGACAATAGAACGTAAATCAGTGAGCCGATGCCTCTTCGGAGTAATCAATGAAAAATGAAAACTAGTCATGATCCGGCACAGGCCTTAGGGACAACGCGCCAATATGCACCAAACCATCGAGCTCAAAAGAATGATAATCTCCCGGAGCCTTATTAGAAACGGTGAAAAGGAATATAGGATTTAATTCATCTGTGCATGAAATCCTGTGCAGCATATTCGCATCAACCCTGAAAGGGGTTCCCGGACTTATTTCAGCAGCCTTCTTATCTTTTGCCAACGACTCCCTTGTTTCCAGGACGCCAATCCCTCCTGACATACATACGCAATTTTCAACACCACTTTCATGGAGATGTTCCTCAAAGATGGGATCAACCCAATAAAAGTCCACGCCGATACCATCGACGCCCAGCATGAAACCAGGAACCTTCGTCTTCCCGTATCCGAACAAAACACCATCTTGCGTTTTAAAATAATCATTAGGGTTCTTCATCCAGCTCAATTTGCGAAGCCTGACCGCATCGATTATGGTATCACCAAATGACTCGATGCCCTTATCTCCTTTCTCTTCTGACGCATACCTGACGAGAAAGGCAGTCTCAGAGTCGTTGTTTGGCGGATGGCACCCACCTACGCTGCGGATCTTGTAATCTTCATGAACCAGAAACACGTCGCCGGGCGAAAGGATGGTTGATTTGCCTTTCAGTTCAATGGATGCACCCTTGTTCCCCAAAACGGCAAAGATTGCGGTCCCTTTCGCCTGGTTCCCCTCGGCGCTCTGTGAAGGATCGACCCTGATGAAGTCCGTGTATACCTGCGGATTGCCGAGGTCATAGCTTCCGTGCGTCGCGGCGTAGCATCCGCTGAGCCTGCCGCCGACTTCCTGGGGGCCCATCTTCCAATCCAATGTGCGCAAATCTCCCAAAAGCATGCTCCCACTTGAATTCAACTTCCTTGCGAAGTTTTTTATTCTTATGTACCTCAACCGGTCGGGACGCATATCCAGCCGGTGAGTTGCCAGGCGAAGCATCGTTTTAAATTTTTAACAAACACCGAACAATATTATATTGATTTGGTGCGTAATCATGCGAGTTTCTGTCATCGTGCCAGCCTACAACGAGAAGAAGCTCCTCCCGGGCTGCCTGGAATCGCTCAAGAGCCAGTCGCATCCATGCGAGATCGTCGTCTGTGACAACGGATCGACCGACGGCTCCATCAAGATAGCGAGCAAGTATGCGGACAAGGTGGTCGTCGAGAAGAGGAGAGGAGCCTTGTTCGCCCTCAACACCGGCCTGCAGAACGCCTCGGGCGACCTGCTCGCCATCACGGGCGCCGACTGCATCGTACCTCCTGATTGGGTAGAGACGTTTGTCAAGCAGTTCGGGAAGCATGATGTGATAGGATGCTACGGCCCCGTGGATCCCCTTGAGGACAGGCATGGCAGGTATTTCTCCCTGATGAACTACGCGGAGAAGGCGTGCATAAGGCTCGGCCTGTGGTTCGTCATACAGGGAGCGAACTTCATGGTAAGGAAGGAGATAATGGAGAAGGCAGGATACTTCGACCCCAGCGTCGAGGTGTTCGAGGAGAACGGCATGTTCAGGAAGATCAAGAAGCTTGGCAAGGTCAGGTTCGTCAGCAAGAACCCCATAAAGGCTTCGACGAGGAGGGTGGACGAGTGCGGGAAGTTGCATCTGATCCTGTTCGGATTGCGGCAGATGCTCAGCCTGACCGTTTCCAGGAGGACTGACACGAGCCGGTTCAAGGTCGTGAGGCAATGCTAGTATCGGTCGTCGTTCCGGCATACAACGAGGTCGGTTACATCGACAAGCTGCTTAGGTCCCTGCGGGCGCAGACGGTTCCCTGCGAGATAGTGGTGTGCGACAACAACAGCACCGACGGTACGGCCCGGGTCGCGAAGAGATACGCGGACAAGGTCGTCCACGAGCCGAGGCGGGGGATAGCGCACTCTTTCAACGCCGCGTGCAGGGCGGCTTCGGGGGACCTCATAGCGATGACGGGGGCGGACTGCCTTGTCCCCGAGGACTGGATAGAGCGCTTCCTCCCATTCTTTGAGGACGACAGGATAATAGCATGCTACGGCCCCGTGCATTCAACGTGCAGGAGCTACAGGAGGACCTTCAAGTTCTTCAGTTACTTCTATAAGGTGATCGTGAAGCTCAAGATCGCGTGGGGAGTCTCGGATGCGAACCTCATCATACGAAAGAGCATCCTGGACAAAGTAGGATATTTCGATACGGAGGTTCAGATGATGGAGGATTCCATGCTCATGAGGAAGATCAGGAAGTACGGAAAGCTGAAGTTCCTGAGCGACAACATAGTCAAGACCTCTCCAAGGAGGCTCGAAAAGGAAGGCGCTAAAAAGGTTTTTATCGACAGGACCGTATCATTAATTAAGATGAAGCTTTTACACAGGGTAGGGGATGAGAAGTTTGAGGCCGTCAGGTAAGCATGGCAATTACAGGCTGACCGAGGAGGGGCTGCGATATCTCAAGCAAGGCCTTCCCGAGGTGAGGCTGGTCAGGATACTCAAGAAGCCCATGCCGGTCGACGCCGTCAGGAAGAAGGTCGGGAACTTCAACGTCGCCCTTTCATGGGCGAAGAAGAACGGCTGGGTGCGCATAGACAAGGGCAAG
Source organism: Candidatus Aenigmatarchaeota archaeon (assembly GCA_016934325.1). Taxonomy (GTDB): domain Archaea; phylum Aenigmatarchaeota; class Aenigmatarchaeia; order QMZP01; family JAFGSV01; genus JAFGSV01. Next base: position 21,443 of record JAFGSV010000035.1, read on the forward strand.
ATCGTCCTGGTAAAGAAAGCCGGCGATACCGGGGTCCAGGAATCGCTCAGAAAGCTGCACGACGGGCATGCCACAACGGAAGGTGAGCTGAGGATCTTGATCAGCAGGAACCTGGCGAGCAAGGAGAGGCAGTCCCTGAAGAAGGCCATGAGCCTGGCTGGCAAGGAAGTGACCACCCTCACGCCCGAGCTCATCAAGACGGGCCTCTGGAGGAAGACGAGGCTCCGGCCATATGACGTGAAGGTAACCGGCGAGAAGCTGCACCCCGGCAAGAGGCAGCCGTACAACAGGTTCCTCATGCAGGTCAGGCGGAAGCTGGTGGAGCTTGGCTTCAAGGAGATGACAGGCCCGATAATCGAGACCGAGTTCTGGAACTTCGACGCGCTGTTCCAGGCCCAGAACCATCCGAGCAGGGACTGGTCCCAGACCTACACGCTGAAGAACCCGAAGCAGGGAGACCTCCCCGGCAAGAAGATCGTGAGCCAGGTGCAGGCTGCCCACGAGAACGGCTGGAAGACGGGGAGCACGGGCTGGGGCTATAAATGGGACCCGGTAAAGGCGGCCCAACTCATGCCGAGAGCCCACGATACGGCGATATCACCCCGTTACCTTTCGGGCTTCTCCGGAAAGGTGGAGATACCAGGCAAATACTTCAGCCTTGTGAGATGCTTCAGGCCCGATGTCATAGACGCGACGCATGGGGTCGAGTTCAACCAGCTCGGCGGCATCGTCATTGACAAGGACCTGACCCTCATGGACCTTTTCGGCTTGCTCAAGGAGTTCGTCCAGGAGATCACCGGCCTGAGCGAGGTGAGATTCAGGCCCGACTACTTCCCTTTCACGGAGCCCAGCGTGGAGATATCGGCGAAGCACCCTGAGATGGGATGGATGGAACTTGCGGGAGCGGGCATATTCAGGCCCGAGCTCACGGAGCCCCTGGGAGTGAAAGAGCCCGTCATCGCATGGGGGTTCGGGATAGACCGGCTGGCCATGCTGAGGCTGAACATCAAGGACATCCGCGAGCTGTTCTCCCAGAACCTGGAATGGTTGAGGGAATCGAAGGTGACAATCTAGCTTAATGCGTACATGGTGATATCATGCCGACCATAGAAGTCAATTACAATGACCTGCTTTCCCTTGTCGGGAAGCATATCCCGCTCGACGTGCTGCAGGAGGAAGGCATACTCTACGCGAAGGGCGAGATAGAGGAGATAGACGGCGAGATGCTCAAGATTGACATAAAGGACACCAACAGGCCCGACCTGTGGAGCGCGGAGGGAATCGCCAGGGAGCTGCAGGGAAGATACGGCGTGAAGCTCGGGGCGCCCAGATACGAGGTGAAGCACTCGGACCTCGTCGTCGAGGTCGACGGGAAGCTCAAGAACATAAGGCCCGTCACGGTGTGTGCCGTGGTCAAGGGCCTCAACGTCACGCCGGACGCCTTGTCCCAGATGATCCAGCTGCAGGAGAAGGTCTCCGTAACGTTCGGGAAGAACAGGAAGGAGGTAGCAATCGGCGTATACGATTACCACAAGATAACCCCGCCGATAAGGTTCACCGCGGTGAAGCCGGACGGCATAAGGTTCGTGCCGCTGGAGTTTGAGAAAGAGATGACACCCGCCGAGATCCTGAAGAAGCACCCCAAGGGTCTCGAGTACGCCCATCTCCTGAAGGGGATGCCCCGGTACCCCATATTCATGGACGCGGCCGGGGAAGTCCTGAGCCTCCCCCCCATAATCAATTCCGATTACACCGGCAAGGTGACTTCCGCGACCAGGGACGTCTTCATCGAATGCTCCGGATTCGATTTCAGGTTCCTGAATCCCGCCCTGAACGTTATAGTGTCGGCTCTCGCCGACAGGGGAGGTACGGTCGAGTCGGTGAAGGTCGCTTTCCCGGACAAGGTGATGCATACGCCCGACCTGAAGCCGAAGAGGGCCAGGGTGGATAGCGATTATGCGAACAGGATGACCGGTCTGAAGCTCAGCCCGAAGAGGCTTTGCGAGCTGCTCGGCCAGGCCAGATATGACGCGAAGGTCAAGGGCAGGGCCATCGGGCTCCTATACCCGGCATACAGGCAGGACGTTATGCACCAGAGGGACGTTATCGAGGACATCATCATTTCCTATGGTTACAACAAGGTGAAGCCCGTCATGAAGAAGCTGGCGACCACAGGCTCGGTAAGGGAGATCGAGAAGCTGTCGGATTCCGTCGCCGAGGTCATGGTGGGCCTGGGCTTCCAGGAGATACTTTCATACGTGCTCACGAACAGGAACAACCTTTTCAACAAGATGAACGCTCCTCCGCAGGACGTAGTGGAGATCGAGAACTTCGTGTCCTCCAATTGGAGCGTCTTCAGGAACTGGCTGCTGCCGAGCCTGCTCGATTTCATGTCAAGGAACAAGCACAGGGAGTTCCCGCAGCCCATCTTCGAGATCGGCGACGCGGTCACCCTGGACAAGAGCCGGGAAACGAGGACGAAGGATATCAGGAACATGGCTGCGGCATCCTGCGGCAACAAGGTAGGCTACGAGTACATGGCCAGCGTCCTCGACGCTCTCATGTCCTCGCTCGGCCTCGAGTACGAGCTGGTGAAGGCCCAGCATCCGAGCTTCATCCCGGGCAGGACGGCACAGATAAGGATCAAGGGAAAGCCCGCCGGAATAATGGGCGAAATCCACCCGATCGTCCTGAACAGCTGGGGTCTAGAGAAGCCCGCCGCAGCCCTGGAAATCGGACTCGACGGGATATTGTGAACTCATGAAACGGGGACCCAGCCTCATGTCGAAATCTTCCGCAATGTTCCCTACCCCGTCATCACCGAAGATGCCGATGGCCTCCTCCCACGCGACGATTTCATTGAGCTGCTCACTGTAATTCTGCAAAGTTGCGTGTGGCAGAATCTCCAGTCTCTCAAGAATGTCCGCATATCTCTGCTCCTCTTGCTTCCCCGCATCTGGTGAGAGATACCCGTCCGTGGCTATGAAATACTCCACGAGATCCGGACACACGGGGCCAAACACGATGACCATTCCATCTTCCGAGCCTTCCATTAGAACCTGTTGCAGCATAACTTATTTAAACTTGATAATCAGGTCGCGGACAGATTCTTCAAGCGCCATTTTTAATTCAGCAGTCAGAATCAGCCGAACATCCGTTTATCCTTGCCTGACACTTGGCCGCGCCTAAGCCTGTCCCGGCGTCTCGTGCCCCTTTCGATGCATTTTCAGCATGTAAAGGGATGCTGCGAAGGCCGCGACCATGACCGGAACGGCGATGTAGAGCCATGCGGTATCCCCGGTCGGTGGCGGTCTGCACGCGACGGTCGCGGAATCGCATCCATAGGCACATGATTCTTTCAAGGCCCAGCCCGTTCCCGCGGAATCGCATTCCTGCACATCGTCCCCCGAACATCTTCTGGAATACGGGTTGCATAGGGATGAAGGCCGAGTGGCGTTGCCCGCAGCCCCTGTCCCGATGTTTTCCTGCCCGGCTATGACGAAATACGAGAAGCCGGTCAGCATCGCCCTGTAATGATGAAAACCGTTATCAGTTGATAAATAATCCGTCCCCAATGCCTGCCACCCATTATCATGATACCTGTACAGGGTGACTGTTTCCTTGTCTATGTCGTTCCGGATGATCCAATCATCGCTGACGCGGAACTCCAGAGAGGCCTCCTCTATATCGTCATCGCCGATACCGGAACTGTTCATCTCGATGTATTGATATACCTTCCCCTTGAAACTCTCTTCTATACCCGACGGCCTTCCTGCCAGCGTCGAGAAGCGCAGGTTCACGTCGACAAGGGTCTCCCTGACTTTTATCGTGACCGTCAGCCCTTCGGCAATCTCCTTCGTCACGGGCACTCCTGCATTAATCCTGACGAACGTGAAGTTTGCCTTCGCCGGCGTCGAGGACCACGACGAGCCCGAAGAATACGTACAGCTCCTGGTGTTCGAGCCCGTATGGGAAAACCCGCAGCCGTTCGCATCAACCCACTGGCTGCAGCTCTGGGTGCCGCCGGGCTGGCAGGAACCCCACGAGGGGCACGACCAGCTGGGAACGCAGGCGGCGGTCGTGAAGTTGAATGTCCCGGACATGTTACAGTTCCCCGCTGGATCGCATGAGCTCACGTTGTAGTAATAGGTCGTGCTTCCCGCCAGTCCCGTCAGAGTTATCTTATGGGCTGCCGCAAAGGTGGTATTCGTTTCACTGGATGATAAATCGGTTGCGTTTGTCCCGTACAAGACGCTCGAGTTGCATGGCTCATCAGTAGTCCAGTTTATGTTTATGCCGTTCCAATAGGCCGTCCCGTTCACTACATCCGATATTCCCGGAGCGGTCCTGTCCACGGTGAAATACAGCTTCGCGGTCGTGTTCATGTACCCAACAGTATCATTGCAGGAGAAGGTTATGTCATGCTGTGCTTCGTCCAGCCCGCCGCTCACGTTATGATAGAAGTGCGTCATTGAATCATTGCCCATGCTCACGTTGCCGCTGCCGTCGAGAGAATAGCCGCACCAAGAGCCGTCCTCGTCCAATGTGACATTCGCCCAGACCCAAAGCGAATTATAGCTCCTGTTCGCAGGGGAATCAATGGTTATCTCCGGCGGCGTGGTGTCAAGCGTCCAGCAAGCATTGCTCGAGTTCAGGTTCCCCGCGGAATCGTTCATGTAAAGCGTCACATTGTTGCTTCCTTCGCTCGAGGCCATCACCGTCCCGTTCGTATCGCATGATGGCAGCGTGTTGTTTCCCGCCGAATTGAGATCATACCAGCACGAATCAGGGTTGCTTTCGTCGTATGAAAAATCCAAGGCAGGACTGGAATTGTATGTCTTATTATCCGGCTGTGCTATCACCACGACAGGCTCTGTCGTGTCGATGTTGATCGTGAGGTTGCTGGGCGAATAGCCATAATTGGAAGCGGTGTCATTGCATCTCACGTTCCAGGAATAATAGCCGTCAGCCAGCGTCTTAGCAAAGCTCGAATACGATCCGTTATTCGGGCTCGAATTGGTCTCGTTCAGGTGCCAGCCTCCAGACCACTCCCCCCACAACGAGCAGGAATCCAGGTTCGAATCGGAGGCGTTATAGACGAACGTTATATCCCCGTCGGAATCCCATGAATCCTGCTGCGGCGACGCTAGGATGACTATCGGCTCCCCCATGTCCACGATGACCGTCCTCCATTCCGAGCTGTTCCAGTTGTCCGCAGAATCGTTCGCGAACACCTCATAGCTATAGACATAGGATATCAGGCCCGACATGTTCCTGTAGCAGTTCGCTCCGGACCTGCTCATGGTCATGTTGCTCTTCACCCCGTCATTCCATTCCAGCAGGCAGGCGTCAGGGACCTCGGACAGGCTCACATTGATGTACGTATAGTTATAGCCCTGAGAAGACCCGTTATCCGGCGTCGGCCACACGAGGCTGACGGCCGATATGGGAACGGTATCAATGGTCAATGTCCTTGTCTCGGTCTGGTTCTTCCAGCCCGCCGTGTCGTTGACCCAGGCATAGTACGTGTAGGTCCCGTCGACCAGGCCGGATTTGACAATCTCCGTACAATCCCCGGAATATGAATAGCTCGTATTCGTCCCGTTCCAGTTAATTGTCAGCGTGTCGGGATTCGCCTCGCTATGTGATATGTTGATGGTGACACCAGTCGCGGACAGGTTCGTGTTGTTCGCTGGCGTCGGGCCGACAAGCTCGGCCACAGGCTTGGTCGTATCGACGGTCAAGCTGTAATTCCCCGTGCTCCCGCAGTTCGTCTCGTTGTCGCAGGCAACGACTTCCCATACGTACATGCCGTCGCCGTCCCCGCTGCCGCCAAGATCCTTCGTGAACACGTAGTCGCATCCGTTGCAGCCAGAAGAGTTCGTCTCGTTGAGGTGCCAGCCGCCGGACCAGTTCCCCCACAGGCTGACATTGCTCACATTGAGATTGTCAGACACGGTCACGTTGAACGCCGCCGTGAAGTTCCACAAGGCCTGCCCGTTCCCCGGCGAATCAACGGCCACGTCGGGCTTCTCCATGTCCGCTGGCGTAACAAAGCTCTGCTCAGCCGACCAGTCCCCCTTCGCCAGCCCCGTATCGATCGTCTGCACGCTCCAGTAATAGGCAGTCGATGGCTGGAACCTGTCGGCCTTCAGCGTTATGTTCTTCCTCTGCATCATGTTCCCGAAGTATCCTGCCGTGGGATTGCTGGATCCCCCATACATGCCTGAAACAATGAGGTTCTTGCTCGCTACAGTTCCAATCCTCATGTTGTAGTATAGGCCATTCACGGGGGTTTGAGCGTCACTTCCGTTCCCCCAGATTAAGGTTATCTTTCTGTTGTTGTAGGAATAATTATTCGCTGGTGGGTTCGGGGGATTGGGAGGCGTGTTTGGGCTTGTTATAGAGATGTTGTTGGTGTAAACTTTAGATATTGTAGGACCAGTTTTACCTGTTCCTGTTAATATTAAATCTAAATCGTTATCATTATCTATATCGCTCCAGGCGAGAGAACCGCTAGCCACATATGTTAGATTATCTGCCCCTATGATATCTCGAATAAAAGTAGTCTCATTATTATTATAAACTCTGGTATAGTATTCTCTTCCTGTACCGACAATATCTATATCACCATCATTGTCATAATCACCCCAAGCAAAAGCACCATCATATATACTGAATATATTCGTTGAATTTTTTATCAAAGTAGCACCATCATTTCTATACATGTATAGTGAATCAACCAGTCCCATTATCCCTAAATCTAGATGACCATCGTTATCATAATCTCCAAAGGCAAGAGAACTATATGTTACACCTACTAAATCACTGCCCCAAATGACACTTTCAATAAAACTACTACCATTGTTGATATATATTTTGCTTTGGGCTGTCTGACCTTCACCTTCTGTACCACTCGCTACCAAGTCCAAGTCTCCATCATTATCTATATCACCAAAAGCTACAGCAGAGTCCCAGAAATCAACAATATTCTCATACCATGTTGAATTTGCTACTAAAGAAGTCCCATTATTTATATAAATATTCATATTATCACCAAGGTTCATTCCTGTTAAAGCCAAATCTAAGTCTCCATCATTATCTACATCACCCCAAGCTAAGGAACCCCTCATAGTTCCTCCAAATGTTAGATTAGATATTATATTTTCCTGCCACGTGGAATTTTCCAATAATGAAGTGCCATTATTGGTATAAATTCTAGCTACATAATTAGCACAAGTATTTGGCGGGTCCCCATCACTACACCCGATTAGAGCAAGATCCAGATTTCCGTCATTATCCACGTCACCCCATGCTAAGGAACTTTTAAATACTCCAGTCAAATTTTGAGAATAACTTGTATTATAAACCAATGCAGTCCCATTATATGTATATATTTCTGCGCATTCCTCACTCGTTCCTCTTTGGCAACCATCACTATCCCCGGTCAGAGCAAGATCCAGATTTCCGTCATTATCCACGTCACCCCAGGCGACCGAACTATATACTAGAGCAGTCAAATTCTGTTGCCAAGTCTCATTCTCGGTTAGATAAGGCTGTGCATTCACACTACCAGTGAGAATCAATACCACTAGAACAGTAAATATTGAAAAATACCCCTTCATACATAATACTTCATGAAAGCCTAAATTAATATCCCCAAGGACTTTTCTTTCCTATTAAATGCACGGATAAGAAGATTACAACCATCAAGCTAATCAGGGATATTATCATCGATATATTCAAGGGATCAAGGGCGTTTCCGGTTGCTAATCCTGTTATTCCGTCTGTTTCGCCGATTTTCTCATTAGAGACAATTTCAGTTTCACTTTCCATTCCTTCCTTGTCTTCTAGAGCTATCGAGTTTGTATTCTTTATGTGAGCACTTGGATTATTGCTCTCTCCTAAAATAATAATGCTTCCTATAATCTCCTGGCCGTATTCAATCCACACATTATTCGGATCTATATCTATGCTTCTAACCAATGAATACGTTCCAGCAGGCAGACTGGGCCTCATCTCGACTGTAAAGTTTATCTGAGTCTCTATCTGGCTGACTGTATAGGCTGTCAGTGGCTGACAGTACGGCTCAACGAGAGCCACGCTGTAATTGCCCTGGCTATAGCAGGAGTTATTATTAGGATATTCAAGGAACCAGTATGAAATCCTTATCGGCAGGAAGTCATCATATCTCTGAATTCCTTCTATCAAACCATAGCCTTCCTTCGTGGGGACATTCACGGTATAATCTATTGTCAGGTTTGATGACGAATTTACCACGGAAGATATTATTATTTCATTCGTGACGATACTCTGGTCTGTCCTCTTGTACTGGTTCCATGTTTTTGTGACCGTTGTATTCACATTTAATAATAAATTATACATCACACAATCACCAGAATACAAGCAATCATATATTGCTTCTATCCATTGGTGTTCTTCTTGAGTTAAAACAGATGAAGCTGATAACGTAAATACCACTTCTTTATCCCCATCTGCGTTGAAAGTTTGTGTTTTATCGGCTCTGTAGAAAACATATAGGGGAGTCGCCTCCCTTTGTTAATTATGGCTAAACCAACAAAGGAGGCGGTTTCCCTATGGAGAAT
>JAFGSV010000003.1 GCA_016934325.1 Candidatus Aenigmatarchaeota archaeon
GTATTTACAGAGACAAATGAACCACTGAAGAATCCAGTCTTGGGCGACGGAAAAATCGAAATGCAAATGGTTGATGACAGAAAGGACTCTACGATGGAACATTGCTATGTATTGGTGTGACAATCATGGAAATAAAGGAAATAGCAAGTGACGTGTATTACATCCCCAACCCAGCCAATATAGGCGTTATTTCACTTAACGGAAATGCGACATTTGTTGACAGCGGACTTGACGATGATACCATAAGGAAAGCGTCGCAATTGGTTGAAAGCAGGGGATTTCGCCCTTCTCGTATAATAAACACCCATTCACATGCGGACCACTGTGGCGGAAACGCATGGCTTCAGGAAAGATATAATATTGAAATAGTGGCTCCTGTCATAGAATCAGGAATAATAATGTTTCCAGAGTTGGAACCACTCTATCTGTTTTCGGGCGCAAGTCCGCCTAAGGAGCTTCAATCGAAATTTCTAAAGGCACGACCTTCAAATGTGAACAGGACAATTCCTATAGATAATGTCATCATACATGAAGATGTCGACTATGTACCCCTCCCGGGACACAGCCCCAGGCAGATGGGTGTCGCATATAACGATGTCCTTTTCTGCGCTGATTCCGTATTCCCGGAAGAGGTTCTTAGGAAGCATAAAATACCATTTTTCACAGATATAGAGAAGCAACTTGATACACTCGGCAAGTTGAGGGAAACTTCTTACAAAATCTATATACCCTCACATGGAGACCCTTTCGATGACATAAAATCCATGTCGGACCTTAACGAGCAGTATATAATGGATGTCCGAAACTATATCCTTGAAAACGCACTCCATGGAAAAAAGACAACTGAAGACGTCCTCCAGAACGTATGCGACCACTACGGCGTAAGACTTGAAAAGATGTTCAATTATTACCTAATGAATACCGCCGTAATGGCATATCTGAGTTACTTCTACAAGAAAGGACAGGTCGAGGCACTTTTCGAAGGTAATAATCAATATTGGAGAAAGCTTTGATAATCAATATAAAAACCAGCATGCACAATGAATATCATGAAAACCGTTATCTTGAGTCACGCCGACTGTGATGGGATTTGCTCGGCGGCGATTGCCAAGTCGAAGTTCAGGGAAGCCGAGATATTCTTCACCAAGCCCGTATCCTTCTATCACGACCTCGTGAGCACGGACGCCGACAGGATAGTCATATGCGACATCGCCCTGACGAAGAGCCACGCGAGGGACATCATCGCATTGCTCGAGGAGAAGAGCGGCAGAAGCGAGGTTCTCTATTTCGACCACCACCAGCTCCCATTGGGCCTGCAAGAAAGCGACATCAGGATCACTAGGTACATCCACAGGATGAACGTCAGCGCTTCCGAGCTCATATACAGGCATTACATGAACGACATACCGGCCGAAAGGATATGGATAGCCTTGTACGGGGCGATCGGCGATTACGAGGACGACACCCCCTTCGCCCAGGAGAGGATAGCGAACTGGGACAGGAGGGCTCTGTTCTTCGAGGTCTCCACTCTGATACTTGGAATCAAGAACAGGGAATTCGACACGTACGACGCGAAGAGGGACATAGTGAAAACCATGGCCCGGGGGAAGAACCCGTCCGACGTACCGGGCCTCGTCAAGTCCGCGAAGGTCGCGGTGACGAGGGAGTTCGAGCTGTACGATTTCGTCAAGGAGCACGCCAGGAAGCACGGCGGGGTAGGGATAATCGCGAACATGCCCAGGTTCGGGTTCAGGGGGCCTGCAGCCCTATTCGCGGCGACCGTTACCGATAGTGTCGTAGGCATGTGCATCTATGACAGGCGGAAGCACATCGATATCACCACGAGGAAGAGGAATTCCGATATCGCCCTGAACAGGCTCATGGAGGCTGCTGCCGAGCACGCGGGGGGCTCAGGAGGCGGCCACTCGGAGGCGGCTGGTGCGAGGATACCCAAGGGGACCCTTGACGGGTTCATGAAGAAGGTCAACGAGCTGCTGCGCGAAACGGGATAGGCTGGTAAAGGAATCCTGTTCGAACCGTGTTTCATCGCATTATAGATCGGCATATGGTAGAAATATATTCCAGCTTATCATATTATTCCTCATGGACCAGTACTACGGGGAGATCCTCGTCAACGTAGCCAGGAAGGTCATAGAGGCCTGGGTGAAGACGGGGAGGAGGTACAGGCCCAGGAGCTGCCCGGCGGAGTTCAGGCAGAGGAGGGGCGTTTTCACGACGCTCTATACCTATCCCGGCAAGAACCTCAGGGGCTGCATAGGATATCCCGAGCCCATAATGCCCCTGATAGACGCCCTTGTGGAATCATCGGTTTCCGCATGCGGGGATCCCAGGTTCCCGTCGTTAACCAGCAACGAGCTGAGCAAGGTCACGGTCGAGGTTTCCGTTCTCACCAAGCCCGAGCTAATAAGGGTATCGGACCCCTCGGAATACCCGTCGAAGATAAAGCTGGGTGAGGACGGCCTCATCATCGAGAAGGGGATGTCGAGGGGGCTCCTCCTTCCCCAGGTGGCCCTCGAATGGGAATGGAACCAGGAGATGTTCCTGGGCAACCTTTGCGTGAAGGCCAGCCTTTCCCCGAACGAATGGAGGTTGAAGGGCGTCAAGATATACAGGTTCCAGTCCGACATATTCGCCGAGGAGTTACCGAGCGGCCCCGTCAAGAAGATAGAGAGAAAGGTCACGAAGGAACAGGGCATGCCCGATTCAAGTCAAAGCTAAAGCTCCGATTCCCATTCAACGCAAATTTTAACCAGCTTTCCATATATATCATATGAAGATGCTGCTTGACACCAGCTTCCTCATAACCGCGATGAGGGGCAAGATGGACATAACCGGCGAACTGAGGAAATTCGGGCAGCCCTCTCTTCACGTTCTTGACTTAGTGATCAAGGAGCTGGAATCGTTTTCAACCGGAAGGGGGGGGAAGGCAGTGCTTTCAAGGCTGAGCTTGGCGTTCATAGGGAAGTCGGGCGTGCACGTCATCAAGACGAGGGGCGGCGGCCATACCGACAGGAAGATAATAACGTACGCTACAAACAGGAAGATGGCCGTGTGCACCATGGACAAGCAGCTGAAGGAGACGCTGCTCAGGAGGGGCACCAAGGTGATATCCATCAGGCAGGGCAGGTATCCCGTAATCTCCTTCGGACACGAGTGACGCCCGTCACATCCAGCTCGCTCCCATGCTTTTATGAATGAAAAGCACCGATAAATCACAATATACCGGAATGTAACAAATTAAAATAAGAGCAGACAATATTAGTGATAGTGTTTTTATGTACAAGATAATAGAGGTAGTTGACGACGTGAGGGTGCCGCCCAGCAAGTTCGAGTTCGGGCTTGAGCAATCCGTCAAGGCCAGCCTGATGGACAAATGGGAGGGCATCATAGACAAGAGCATGGGCGTCATACTGGTCGTTACCGACGTGAAGAAGATCGGCGATGGAAGGATTTTCGCGGGCGACGGTGCGGTTCATTACGACGTGCAGTTCGATATGCTCGTCTATAGGCCCGAGCAGCACGAGATCGTGCTCGGCGAGGTCATTGACGTCACGGAATTCGGGGCCTTCATGAGGCTTGGCCCAGTTGACGGCATGGTGCATGTGAGCCAGATCATGGACGACTTCGTCAGCTATGACAGGAAGAACGCCATATTCACCGGGAAGGAGAGCAAGCACAGGCTGAAGGACGGCGACGTGATGAGGGCTAGGATAATATCGGTTTCCGTTTCCGGCCGCGAGTACAAGATCGGGCTGACCGCAAGGCAGCCGAACCTGGGGTGCCTCGACTGGATTAAGGAAGACAAGGAGAAAGGCAGGAAGAGGTCATCATCAAAGAGGGATTGATGTCGGTTTTGCGGTGATTTTCATGACAGAGAGGGATAAGGTTTGCAGGAACTGCAGGCTGTTCGTGAAGGGCGATTCCTGCCCGATATGCAACGAATCCAACTTCTCGCGAAGCTGGAAGGGCATGGCGATAATCAACGACCCGAACGGGTCCGAGATAGCCAAGAACCTCGGAGTGACGGTGAAGGGCAAGTACTGCCTTTGGGTCAAGTGAACTTCCCTTTGATTTTCGATGCCCTTCTCATCCATGCTACTAGCAGCAGAAGCGCGACAGGCATCACGGCAACCAGGTCGATCCTTCCGGCAGCTGCGTTCAGTCCGATCATGAAACCGAAAACGATCCAAAAAAGCAACGATCCGAACGCATACGCCGTAACATGCCTTCTTTCAGTTGACTTGTTCAGCAGCTGGGTAGCGGAGAATGCTGCGAAGATCAGGATGAAAAACAGCTGAATGGGCACCCCCGCCTCAACCTTGAACCCGAAATGCGAGAGCATGGGAGACAATATGAAGTTAGTGCCCTGCAGGATGAAAGCGATTGCTGCAATGGCAATGGGCGGCAGAAGCCCCCTCCCGACTCGTATCCTGCTCGTCCTGAGCCTGTAGGCGAGAATCGCCAGTATCGCTATCGCCGCGAATCCTGCGATGAGAAGACCAGATGACGCGAAGAACGCTCCCTGTCCCTTCGGCCCCGCGAAAGAGTTCATTCCGATGCATATCGCGGCAAGGGTCCCCAACAGGGCTAAGGCTGTTCCCCGATTGCCTGTGACCGGCTTATCCTTGAAATCGGGCCAAAGCTCGTGTATAATATATATCGGTATCAGGGTGCTGATGCTCGCATGGAAAACGAGCAGCATCAATGTCATTCCCCACTGAACCCCGAACGCCATCCAGTAGCTTGGAGTATCGAACCAATAGGGGTTGAAGAACGCCTGGGTGACCAGGCCCTCCTCGAAGATGCCGTATGCGACTGCAAGGAAGGCGACGCTCCACTGCATGCCCCATCTGATCTTGGCTTCCCTTATGAGAAGCGCCCCGCATCCATAGACCAGTAAGGAAATAATCCATGCCTGAGGAAGAAGGAAATTATAGGCGGGAATGTTAGTGCACAATATCTCAGCAACAGGCGCCGGCAAAATGAGCAAGGCCAGGAGAACCTTAATCCTTGTCTGCATATTTTAAAGTATTGTGCTAGTCCCTTATAAGAAGGGTGCTTCACCCGTTCCTTAACAGATCAGCCATAGGTCTTCCTGTAGATTTCCGAAGATGACAATGCCTTGATGTCCCGCTTGTAGGCATCGCGCTCCAGCTTCCTGCCGGTCTTCCTTTCATACTCCTTGAAGCTGAGCCCCTGCTCTTCCTGGTCCTTGTCCCTGTACCATTCCGGTATGACGTTGAAGGCGCAGAACGGGACGATCCTGTTGTCCGACATGACGTAGTGTATGCAGCACCTCTTGACCCTCTCTATGTCGTAGTTGTACTTGTCCATGAAGTGCATCATGCCTACGAAAAGGGACCTGTGCTGCAGCTCCCCCAGAGCCGTGTAATCGTGCTTCATCAGGACGTTGTAGATCAGCTTCGCCACGCTGAATCCCTTTGGCGCCTTCCCCTTGTCCACGAACGACCTCAGCTTGAACAGCAGCTTCGCCCCCACCACGTACCTGCTCTTCCCCTTCTCCAGCTCCTCCGCCTGCCCGTTCAGGTACTCCAGCAGGCCCTCGACGTCTATGAACCTCGGCAGGGGCAGCATCCCGCCATCGTTCTCGAAGACGTACGTCGCCATCCCGCACGCGAAATGGCTGGTCAGGTCATAGGTCGCCTTGCCTGTCAGCGCCTCTACGAACCTCGTGATCGGGTGAGGCGTCGGCACCGGGTAGAAGTCCTCCTTGGCTATCTGCCCGTCCGTCTGCTCCTCGATCTTCTGTATGGCGTCCGGTATCGTGATCCTCATCTTCTCCCTCTTGGCCCTCGTTATCCTGCCGACCAGGGAAACCGGCTGGAAGTTAACTCCCCTCACCACGTCCAGGTTCCTGAACCCGAACCTCAGCATGTCACCTACCTCGTGGTCGTTCACCGACTTCACCAGCGTCGGGACCAGGACGACACCGACGCCTCCCGCAGTCCTGCAATTCTGAAGCACGCCCGGGATTTCCCAGTGGTTCTTCGGGTTCGTCTTCGGGGTGACTCCGTCGAAGCTCAGGTACAGCGTGTTGACGCCGGCCTCCCGGGCCCTCCTCATCAGGTCGAGGTCGTGGGAAAGCCTGATCCCGTTCGTGTTGAGCTGCACGTGGTCCACCCCGTGCCCCTTGCACATGCTTATTATGTCGACGAGGTCTTCCCTGAGCGTGGGTTCGCCTCCTGTCAGCTGTATGGCATTGCATGCCACCGGCTTCTCGTTAACAAGGGTCTTCACCATGTCATTGAGCTCCTTCTTGGTGGGCTCGTAGACGTATCCGAGCCTCTTCGCATAGAAGAAGCAGTACCAGCAGCTGAGGTCGCACCGGTTCGTAAGTACGAGGTTCGCCAGGGCGGTATGAGACTTGTGCATGCTGCACAGGCCGCAGTCCCTTGGGCACACAGGATTATCCTTGTCTATGTTCGGGTTATCGATGCCGTGGCCGTCCTTCGCGAAAGAGTGCGCCTTGTTGTACATATCGACGGAGCTCCAGTAGATCTCCTCGAATGCCCCATGTTCCGGGCATTGCTTCATGATGAAGACCTTGCCGTCCCTCTCGAAGATTTCGGCCCCTATTATAAGATTGCACTCCGGGCAGACAGAAGTGGTCTTGGCAATGGGCTTCCCTTCACCCGAAGACGTTGCCTTTTTTCGTCCGGCCATGAGCATCAACTTTTAATGTATTTTAAAAGTTTTAAACAGATAATTTTATTTACGTCCGCGATATATATAAAGATTTGGGTGGTTGCTGATGTCCGACGGGAAGAACCTCGAGGAGCAGATATTCTCCATATTCTCGGAGCTAGCCAGCACGCTCGGGTATTCCCCGATACACGGCAAGATCATAGGGGCGCTGCTCGTCGAGGGAAGGGAGGTCCCGCTGCAGGAGCTTGCCAGGAAGCTTCACTATTCCCCGGGCATGATATCCCTGAGCCTCGACCTGCTCGAGGTGCTGGGCGTGATCAAGAAGATGAAGAAGCCGGGTGACAGGAAGCTCTACGTGAAGCTCGAGGGCGACCTGCTTGAGATCCTCAAGAGCGCTGTCATCATAAAGGTGAAGCACGGGATCGACGACTCGCTGCGTGAGCTGGCTGCCAACAAGAAGGCGGTCCTGAGGCTGGGCCAGTCCGAGAGGAGGAACCTGCTGAAGACAATCCAAATCCTCGAGCGCGAGATCAGGAGGCTGGAGCACTACGTGAACCTCCTCTCAGGAATCAAGCTTCCCTGAAGGCCAATCAGGATTCGGCCATGCTGCAGGTCACGATGCTCGATGTGAAAAAGATAAATATACCGGAAAGGCATAATAAATTATATGCTTGACGCAATATCGCTCGCAGTGACGTACTTCGCGATACTGCTCGGCTTCGGCGTCCTTCTTGCGAACGTGCTGAAGAAACGGAACATACCTGACACGATCTTCCTGCTGCTGCTAGGCCTCCTCTTCAGCCCCACCTTCATATCGCACCCCTTCGTAACGCAGTACATAAGCATAAAGCTCGTTGACGTACAGGCAATGGGCAACATACCAGACTTCCTTAGGATACTTGCCCTCATCCTCGTCGTGTTCACGGGCACCTTCAACCTCAACTTCAGGATTTTCAAGAGGTACTCGGCGATATCGCTCAAGCTCGCTGTCATTGGCGTTCTCATCAATACCATCGTGCTGGGAGTAATCGCCCATTTCATGTTCAACATAGAAATCCTCTTCGCTTTCCTGTTCGCGTCCGTCATCAGCGGCACCGGCAGCGCTGTCGTATTCGCATTCGAGAGGGCGCTGGCGAAATCGAGGAGGGCGCTGACCATCATCAAGGTGGAATCGATCTTCAACTCACCCATAAGCGTGCTGGTGCCCCTCATCTTCCTGGACCTCCTGTACCTGACCCCGGGCGCCCTGATCGAGCCAATGAAATACCTGTCGCAGTTCTGGCTGATGATAACGGCTGGGGTAGGGACCGGACTTCTGATAGGATTATCGGTAAGCAGGCTGTTCAAGGGCATAAGGGAGGAGTACACCCCCCTGCTGCTCTTCGCGATTGCGCTCATAACCTATGCGCTGGCGATTGGGGTGGGAGGCAGCGGAATGCTCGCCGTAGCCATCTGCGGCCTGGTCGCCAGCAACTTCTCGATCAGCAAGAAGGAGGACAGGGAAAAGATAATAAGGTTCGAGGACCAGCTGTCTGAGATGCTGAGGATATCGGTCTTCACGCTGCTGGGTGCGCAGGTGACCCTGATCATGGGATTGAAGGAATTCGTGCTGATAATACTGTTCTTCGTCCTGGTGGTGATTCTCAGGCCCCTGTTCCTGCTCTCGCTGATGGGCGGCCTTAAGAGGAAGTTCTCCAGGCTGGACATAATGCTCATGAGCTTCATAGCGCCCAGGGGATTGCCTGCCGCGGCCATGGTGCCCATCATCGCGGCAGCCGTCATATCGGTCGGCCAGCCGGCGATGGCCGATACCATAGTCAACATAGTTTTCATGGTGATCCTCCTGTCCGTCCTGTTCAGCACATTGGTCGCAAAGATAGGCAGCATGGACAGGTTCCAGAAGGGCCCGATGAAGGAAGAGGAACAAAAGGAGAAGGAAAAGGAAAAGGAGAGCCCAAAGCAGGAAGTCCGGAAAAAGGAGGATTACCAGGACCTCTTCTACATGCTCGAGGAGAAGGAAGATTCGAGAGGCTGATTAAGAAAATAGAGGCTGATCTGCCATGGAGATGACGGGCGTCTGCTCGATATGCGGCGGTTATGCGAAGCCTGTTTACACGTGCTCCCTGTGCGGGGCGATGGTCTGCAACAAGTGCTTCAACAACGACCTGGGCCTGTGCAGGAGGTGCGCCGCCCAGGCCAGGAAGGGATTCTAGGACCCTCGTTGGGGAATGGAATGAGCGAAGAGTTGCTCGACGTTGTGGACGAGAACGGCAATGTCATTGGCAAGTACACCAGGTTCAACGTTCATCACAGCAGGTCATGGCACAGGGGCAAATATTATGGAGGATAAGAAATTCACCTTCGACGAGTTTTCAACGGAACTGCAGGACTTCAAAATCAGGAAGGTAAGTAAATTCGACAGGATGTGGAAGGTCGGTTATGGAGGTTCCGTTGACCAGAAGCTGCTGTTGCATGACGGAGTCATATATTTCGGCTGTTGTGACCATCACGTCTATGCCATATCAGCCAAGGACGCAGGCCTGGCCTGGAAATTCGAGGCCAGGGCGCCGATTGGTGAATCAAGCCCGGTCCTGTACAAGGGCACGATCTACATCGGTTCCTATGATTACAACATGTATGCCATTGACTCCCGTTCCGGTAAGCTGAAATGGAAATTCAAGACGCGGGGGGAAATCGGCTCGAGTGTCTGCGCAAGCAACGGAATAGTATATTTCGGTTCCAGGGACAGGATTGTCTATGCCCTGAGGGCCGATGACGGTTCCCTTGTCTGGAAATTCGAGACCAATGATGAGATAATGTCCACGCCCGCCGTTCATGGCGGCAAGGTCTTTATAGGGTCCTTTGACCACAACCTTTACTGCCTGGATGCCATGACCGGGAAACCGGAATGGAAGTTCGCGACCCAGCAGGAGATATACAACGCCGATTCGTTTCTGATTCACGGAGGGATCATATACTTCGGCTCCTTTGACAACTACCTGAGGGCTGTCAGAATCGAGGACAGAATGGAACTGTGGCGGTTCAGGACAGGGATCTACGGCATTGCCGCCTCACCCGTGCTCCACAAAAACAGGCTTTACCAGCAGACAAGGGACGGCATCCTTTATGCATTGACCATGGACGGCAAGCCGTTGTGGAAATTCGTGACGAGGGAAGTGATAGCCCTGCCAGTGATCCATCAAGACAAGATATATGTCGGTTCCGCAGACCATAACATGTACTGCCTTAACATAGAAGATGGCAGGGTCTTCTGGAAGTTCCAGGCCCAGGGGGGTGTATGGTGGTGTCCGGTTATATGGAAGGATGTGGTTTATTTCAGTTCCTGGGACTGCCATGTGTACGCGGCCGACAAAGACACGGGGGAAGAGGTCTGGAGGTTCAACACAGGTTCTGGACCCTCGTCCATACCCCCGCTGAGTGAGGGATTCGAGGTCGAGCTGAAGATACCGAAAAGGGAAATCAGGCTGGAAGAGGAGAGGAAACATTACGAACTCGGTTTGTCAGAAGGGGATGAAAACGCGAGCGCCTATAAATCCAGGATAACGTACCAGGTGAGCACCCAATACGTTGAGAAGGGAAAGTACCAGGTCGATTCCGACGAGGAAGGGTTTTGAGAAGAGGGAAATAACCTATATAAACCTTTTTTTTCACAATAAACTTGATAAGCCGAGGTGGCGGAACCTGGTAACGCGCTAGACTGGAAATCTAGTGTGCTTCGGCACTTATGGGTTCAAATCCCATCCTCGGCGTGATGAGGGGACATAGCGTCGATTGATAACGCTTTGGATGAACCTTCTATTGTAATAAATGGGCCTCTGAGCATGCTGGCCATCGGCGATGAGCAGTCCTCACGGCATTATCAGGTCATTGTATTCTTTTCCGAACTGTTTTGGGTTCATCGATTCTCTCGTCAGATGCATGCCCAATGCCCTGATTTCGCCGCCGGAAACGTTCGTCGGGTCCTGGATCCCGCCGATGGGCCAATTGGTTGCGAACGACTCGCCTATCATATTCAGGAACTGCCTGTGGGTTTCCGGCCCTATCGCGGGCGTGATCTCAGAGGCCTGCTGCCCGCAGCTGCCAAGCACGAACGAGACGCCCGTCAGGAACAATGCCATAAGCGAGCTCGTGAAGGCGCCCGAATATCCGCTTGCCCGGTCCCCGTTGTCCTGATACCGGCGGCAAGCCAGACGCGAACTGTACGGAGTCATAACCAACAAACACCTCCAATTGATCTGATCCGATGTTAGCATTCGATAATGAAATATATGCCAATGTGTTTTTTATGCTTATCTTCACCTGCAAGGGAGATGAGCCGGATTCCGGACATTGATGTTGCTATGAGAGGCGCCTATAAAATGCCCTTCTTCTTCCTGATCTGCACGTAGAAATTGGTCTGGGCGTACACGCTGAACACCGTGGATATCGCCATCCCCGCGATCGCGACGACAATCCCGGGAAGGAGCGACCATCCGGCATCCATCATCACTGATATGAATTCCATCCCTGTGGCCGTCTCGCTCATCGCCATGAGTTGCGGCACCAGCAGGTTGAAAGCAAGCATGAACACCGGGATCATGAATATCATGCCTATCAACCCGGATATGATTACTATGAGCAGCCACGACAGGAGCACCTCCGTGAACCTGTCCCTGAAGAGCCTGTAGGACCCCTTGAGCGCCTTTTCGAACGCTAGCTTGTCCACTACTGCCGCGGGAAGCGAGAAGAAGAACATCAGCCCAATCACGATGGAGACAAGCCATCCTATGTATGGAATGAAACCCGCGATGGTGGTTAACAGCCCGACTATGACCGATATCGCCAACATGGTCAGGAACCTCTGCTTCGAGACCATGCAGCTCTTCCTGTACTCCTTCGGCTTCACCGACTGGTGGATAAGGGCCCCCGCTACGAAAAGCCGGACCAGCACCCAAACGACGAACATGCCGAAAAGCAGGAAGACGACGCTGACTATGGACTGGGCTATGGCGAAGCCCTCGATGGCCCCCGTGATGATATCCATCATCGCCGACGAGTTGGCGAGAAAGACCGAAAAGACCCCCGTCGCGAAGATTACGTCGAGGGCGAACAGCGGCAGCCACCTCTTTGGCTCCACGCAGAATCTCAAAGCACCCGAAAGGGTCTTGCCGTAATCGACCATAATATCTGTTGTATCGCGTTGCTTATATATGTTGCTCAAATGCCGAGTGCGCGCCAGTCCGCGGACCCGGGCTCTGGCCGCTCATTCCGGCTCAACGTACACGTAGCCCAGAGGCGTGGTCTTCACCACGGCCGTCACTTCCGAGTATCCCTCCTTCAGCTTCTTGTCGGACTTCAGCGCTATGGTCGATATCTGGTCGTAAAAGGAATACCAGTACTCCTTCTTGGAGACCTTCCTGGACATTCGCAGGTACCCCCCTATGGTCACCTTCGTGTCCAGGTACGAACGCGGGTCGCTCGTTATGTCGGAGACCCAGTGAACGTGCCTGCGCATTGGCACGGACTTCTTTGCCTTCTCATGCTCCCCCGGGCCGATGCGCTTCTGAATATCCCTGTACTTCACCACCTGCCTGTAAACCATGAAAGCGAGCAGCAAAGAGATGATCATCGCACCCACATAGCTCAGGACCTCGTACGGGAAGGCGGGAAGCGGGTCCTCCTTGAAGTATATGTCGTTCCTGCAGAACCCGGAGTTATACAGCTTGCCTCCGCATATGCAGGATTCCGATATGGGACCATCCGCGCAGCTCGTGTTGGTGAGCAGCATGCAGTCCTGCTCGTCGGTATCGCCGTCGCAGTCGTCGTCGAGACCGTTATCGCATATCTCGTTGGTGGGCGCAATGCCGCTTATGCACTCATCCGACCACTTCCCAGACACGCATATCCTGTGGCCGGGCACGCATACTCCCGTATTCAGGCCGCACTGCTTGGTCGCCCCAACGGCGCACTCGCAGGATATCCCGTCGTCGATTAGCCCGTTGCAGTCGTCATCCAGGTCATTGCATTCCTCGCTCTTCGGGAACTGCCCCCCCAAGCATTCGCCCCAGGCCCCGTTTATGCACTCTTGGAAGCCGGGTTCGCATATCCCCGTGGACTTCCCGCAGGGTGTCTTGGCGCCCTCGGTGCATATCGGGCCGCCATGCGTTCCGCCGTCACCCGGCGAGCCGTCCGACTGCGAGACGCATTGCCCGTCGGAGCACGATTTCCCGCTTGGGCATCCGCACCTGCCGCAGTCGTCGGCCAATGCGCCCGCGGACGTGCAGTATTTCGGCTTGTCAGACGAGCAATGCCCGTACAAGGTCCCATCTGAGCACGATCCCTCGATCTTGTAGTCGGAGAACGATTCAACGCTGAAGGAGTAGTTGTTTCCGTTCACGGTAACGCCTGAGCATATGGATGAGGGGCAGAGGGCGCCGTTCCTCAGCACGAGAGGGCCGTTTATTGAGAGATCGAAGAAGGTTATGTCGGCGGCCCTGTCAAGCATCCTGAGCATGGTAGTGTTGATCCTTGCGAAGTTCCTGGATATGTTGGCGCTCGGCGGGTCCAATGCCACGGCATACGAGAAGTTCACGTTCTCGGTGAACCTTATTATGCCGTATGCCCTCTTCTCCAGTATCAACAGCTGGACATTGGCGAAATCCGTTATCGCGGAGAAATCCGTTGTCCTACCGTCGAAGTAGTTCGTAGTTACCTCGACAGCGCATTGCGGGCAGATCAGGGGCCAGTCCCTCAGCCCGTCGCAGTTCATGTCCGGCTCGCAGCAAACCTCGGTGGCGCTCGGATTGATCGACGGATCCTCATCGTTGCAATCGTTGTAGGTCGTCGTGTGGCCATCCAAGGTATAGGTGTAGCATGTGGTATATTTATCATTGTCATTGTCGAAATCCTCGTCATGCACGTTGTCGCAATCTTGGTCAACCCCATCGCAAAGCTCAGCTGCGTTCGGATGGATTTTCGGGTCAAACATCTGGCAGTCTTTCGAATTGTTCGTGCCGTCACCGTCTATGTCGTTGTCACAGACATCTCCCGAGCCGTCTGAATCCAGATCGGCCTGGTTCGGGTTGGATATCGTCGGGCAGTTGTCCACGTCACCGCACACCCCATCGGTATCTACGTCATTCTGGGCGTCGTTCGGGCACGCGTCGCACGCGTCACCTATGCCGTCGGAATCACCGTCCTGCTGCCCGGGATTGTACGTGTTGGGGCAGTTGTCGTCGATGTCCATCACACCGTCCCCGTCGGTGTCAGATGAGCACGGAGACGACGTGTCGCAGGCATCCCCTATGCTGTCGCCGTCGCAGTCCTGCTGCCCCGGGTTATTCTTGTTAGGGCAGTTGTCCACGTCACCGCACACCCCATCTCCATCAACATCGTTGTTGGCGTCATATGGGCACGAATCGCAAGCGTTGCCGAATGAGTCCCCGTCCGTA